>JALSSK010000446.1 GCA_026984335.1 Rhodothermales bacterium | reverse complement strand
CCGGCCTGTAAGCCGAATTCTGTCTGCCCGGCGGGTCGCCGCCGACCCGGACCGGGGAGATCATCATTTATCTGGGACCGCCGTCACCGGCGGCCTCTAGCGGCCTACCCGCGCCGCCGTTTCGGCGGGCCACCTTATCCCGTCCCGACGTATCGGGCGGGTGCGGCGCTGTTTGGCCTTGCACCCCGTGGGGTTTACCCAGCCGCCCCGGTCGCCCGGGACGCTGGTGGGCTCTTACCCCACCATTTCACCCATCACCTGTGCTCCGGACGCGCCGGAGCCATCGGCTGGTCTGCTTTCTGTTGCACGTGCCGTCTCCATCCGTGGAACGGATGGAGCCTTCCCGTTAGGAAGCACGGCGCCCTGTGGTGTTCGGACTTTCCTCATCCCGGTTTCCCGGGACGCGATGATCCGGCCGACGCACGATTGTGGGTTTCCGAGAAGCGGACGGGGACCGTTTATACTTCGGCTTTCCCGAGTTGCATCTCTTTGACCGTCGTTTCGAAGAGTTCCTGATCGACGATGATGCGGCCCGTGTGTTCACAGGCGACGATGCGGTTGCGCTGGCGAATCTCGACCTGTCGCTGCGGCGGCACGGCGAAGCCGGCGGCGGCGCCGCGCAGGAGCGGCACCACGGCGCGCCCGTCGCGCAGCCGGCCGCGCAGCCGGTGGTACGCCCGCAGATAGCGACTGTCGACGGCGGCTTCGGCTTCCCGGCGGGCCGTCTCGAGGTCCGCTTGCTCGTGCTTCGTATCTTCGAGCACTTCCTGCAACTCTTTCCGCTTGCCTTCGAGAATCTCTTCGAGCGACTTGAGGCGTTCCTCGGCATCGGTCACGGCAGCCGCGCGGGATTCCGCCGAGCCGTCGATCTCCTCGATTCGGGCTTTGGCGTTCAAAATCCGCTGCTTCTGCGCTTCGATCTCTTTCGTCAGCGCGTCGTACTCCCGGTTGTTCCGCACCTGAAGCTGTTGCTCCTCGTACCGCCCGATCAGGGTCTCGCTCTCCTTGATGTCGAGTTCGGCCTGGCGGCGGGCGATGGCGTTTTCTTCCTGTTCCCGCTTGTAGTTGTCGAGCCTCGTTTCCAGACCCGCCCGCTCATCCTCGAGGTCTCGGATCTCCTCGGGTAGATCGCCTCGCAGCTTTTTGATCTGATCGATCTGGCTGTCGATGTGTTGCAGCCGGATCAGGGCCTTAAGCTGTTCGCCGATGCTGGAGTCGTGGGACATAGCTTGGTTATTCCTTTCAGTGTTGGTTTCAATGGCATTCCGGATCTAATAGAACGTGCCGGGCCTCCGAAAGTTCGTCATTCTTCCCGCGAAGGTCTGCCTTGCGTAAAAGAGCGGACGGGGCTGGTGCGCGTGCGGGTGCGCATCCATTCGACCCCGGGAAAGCGCGCCTGCAGCCACTGGCAGAGCAGCTTTTCAGTGACGGCTTCGGTTTCATAATGTCCGGCGTCGATGAAGGCCATGCGGGGACGGCCCTCGGCGTCGAGCACGTCGAAGAACGTGTGATAAGTCACGTCGGCGGTGACGTAGGCGTCGGCCCCTTCGCGGAGGGCGTGCCGGACGAAGTCGCTGCCCGAGCCGCCGCATACGGCGACGGTCGCGACGCGGGCTTCGTCGTCGCCCACGTAGCGGAGGCTCCCGGCGTCCAGGCGTTCGGCCACGCGCCGGA
>JALSSK010000445.1 GCA_026984335.1 Rhodothermales bacterium | reverse complement strand
TGGCGAAGTACCTCATGAGCCGGAAAGAGGAGTTTTACGAAGCCTCGTGGGCCACCGGCGCGACGAAGAAAGACGCGTGGGTGGACGTCGACGGCGGCATCGGGACGTTCTTCGTCTATTCGAGCAAAGGGCGGCGCGAGCTGCCCGACGAGACCTTTCTCCTCGACGGCAATCCGGAGGTCCTCTCGCGCGGCGGCACGTTCATCGGCCACCACATCCTCGTGCCGCTCGAAGGCGCGGCGGTGCACATCAACGCGTACAACTTCCCGTGCTGGGGCATGCTCGAAAAGCTCGCCCCGACGTTCCTCGCCGGGATGCCCGCCATCGTCAAGCCCGCGTCCGTGACGGCGTTCGTGACCGAGCGCATGGTGCGCGCCATGATCGCGTCCGAGATCCTGCCCGAGGGCGCGCTTCAGCTCATCAGCGGCGGCGTCGGCGACCTCTTCGAGCACCTCACGGGGCAGGACGTGGTCACCTTCACCGGCTCGGCCACGACCGGGCGCAAGCTCAAGGCGCATCCGACCGTCATCAACGAGGGCGTGCGTTTCAACATGGAGGCGGACTCGCTCAACTTCTCCATGCTCGGCCCCGACGTGACGCCGGACATGCCGGAGTTCGACCTCTTCATCAAGGAAGTGGCGAAAGAGATGACGATCAAGGCCGGGCAGCGATGCACGGCCATCCGCCGCACGTTCGTCCCGGAAAGCCGGATGGACGCGGTGATTGAAGCGCTCTCGAAGCGGCTGAGCGGGGTGAACGTGGGGAACCCGTCGAACGAGGACGTGCGGATGGGGCCGCTCGTGAGCCGGGGGCAGGTGCGCGAGGTGCGCGAGCGCGTGGCCGAACTGGCCGAGGCGGGCGAGGTCGTCTACGGCGGGCTCGCGGGCGCTTTCGAGGTGATCGACGCCGACCCCGAGGCGGGCGCGTTCTTCCCGCCGACGCTCCTCCATTGCGCGGAACCTTTCGCCCACACGGCCCCGCACGACGTCGAGGCGTTCGGTCCGGTGAACACGCTCATGCCGTACGCCACGCTCGACGAGGCCATCGCGCTGGCGAAGCTGGGCAAGGGCAGCCTCGTCGGCTCGCTCGTGACGGCGGACGACCGCGTGGCGCGCGACGTGGTGCTCGGCACGGCGGCCTATCACGGGCGCATCCTCGTCCTCAACCGCACGTGCGCGAAGGAGAACACGGGGCACGGCTCCCCGCTGCCGCACCTCGTCCACGGCGGCCCCGGACGCGCGGGCGGCGGCGAGGAGATGGGCGGCATCCGGGGCGTGCGACACTTCATGCAGCGCACCGCCATTCAGGGCGCGCCCACCACGCTCTCGGTCATCGCCAACGAGTGGCTGCCCGGCGCCGACCGCCCCGAAGCCGACCGGCACCCCTTCGGCAAACCCTTCGAGGACCTCGTCATCGGCGAGACGCTCACCACCGCCCGCCGCACCGTCACCGAGGCCGACATCGTCAACTTCGCCGGCGTCAGCGGCGACTTCTTCTACGCCCACATGGACGACATCGCCGCCCGCGAGAGCGACATCTTCGAGGGGCGCGTGGCGCACGGCTACTTCGTCCTCTCGGCGGCGGCGGGCCTCTTCGTCGATCCGCGACAGGGGCCGGTGCTCGCCAACTACGGCCTCGAAAACCTGCGCTTCACCAGGCCCGTCCGCCCCGGCGACACCATCCGGGCCATGCTCACGGTGAAGAAGAAGACCGCCAAGGAGCCGCGCGAGGACGAGCGCCCGAGCGGCGTCGTGGAATGGCACGTGGACGTGACGAATCAGGACGACGAACTCGTCGCCACGTACGACATCCTCACGCTCGTGGCGCTGCGCGACGTCGAAGCGTGAGGTTGCCCCGGAGAAGCGCATGACCGTGCATCAGGAAACGCTCGAACTTGCCACCACCGGCCACGGCGACCTGCGCGACGTGACGGAAGCCGTGGCGGGCGTCGTGCGCGCCTCGGGCATCGCGACGGGGCTCGTGAACGTGCACGTGATCGGGAGCACGGGGGCCGTCGGCACGATCGAGTATGAGCCGGGGTTGAAGCGCGATCTCCCCGAGACGCTCGACCGGCTCATGCCGCCGGGTCGCCATTACGGGCACGAGCAGACGTGGCGCGACGGCAACGCCCATTCGCACCTGCAGGCCACCACGCTCGGCTCGTCGATCACCGTGCCCGTCGGCGAGGGCCGTCCCCTCCTCGGCACGTGGCAACAGATCTTCTTCCTCGAATGCGACGTCCGCCCGCGCCGCCGCACCCTCGTCGTTACCGTGCAGGGCGCGTGATCCCTTTCATTCTCCCCCAAACCCGCTCATGGCCACCGTAAACGTCACCCTCGAACAACTCGACGACGCCTTCCACTTCCGCGCCTCGAACGCCGACGGCAACACCGTGGACATCGACGACGCCACGGCGCGGGAGGACGGCGTCGGCAAGGGCGTCGGGCCGATGCAGCTCGTCGTGATGGCGCTCGGCGGATGCAGCGCCGTGGACATCGTCTCGATCCTCCGCAAGAGCCGTCAGAAGATCGACACCTTCACCATCGACGTGACGGGCGAGAAGCCCGACGGCGTCAGCCCGTCGCTGTACGAGCGCATCCACGTCCACTATGCCCTCACGGGCGCGCTTGACGAGAAGCGCGTGCGCCGCGCCGTCGATCTGAGCCTGAACAAATACTGTTCGGTGGCGAAGACGCTCGAGCCGACGGCCCGCATCACGGCCTCGTTCAGCGTCAACGGCGAACGCTTCGACCTCCCGTGACCATGAGCCCCGACGCCCTTCGAAGCCGCATCGAGGCGCTTGCTGCCCGTCCGGACACGCCCGGCGCGGAGGAAGCCTTCCGCGCCTTCCGCGACGCCCTCGACGCCGGCACGATCCGCGCCGCCACCCGCGACGACGACGGGCGCTGGCGCGTCCACGCGTGGGTGAAGACGGGCATTCTCCTCGGCTTTCGGCTCGGCGCGCTCACCGACTTCTCCACCGGCCCCTTCGCTTTCTTCGACAAGCACACCTATCCCCCGAAGACGCTCCGCGTGGCGGACGGCGTGCGCGTGGTCCCCGGCGGTTCGGCCGTCCGGAGCGGCGCGTACGTGGCTCCCGGCGTGGTGTGCATGCCGCCGATGTACGTGAACGTCGGGGCGTACGTGGAGGCCGGAACGATGATCGACTCGCACGCGCTCGTCGGGAGTTGCGCGCAGATCGGCCGGCGGGTGCACCTCTCGGCGGCCGCACAGATCGGCGGCGTGCTCGAGCCCGCCGGGGCGTTGCCCGTCATCGTCGAGGACGACGTCTTCGTCGGGGGCGGATGCGGCGTGTATGAGGGCTGCCTCGTGCGGGCGGGGGCGGTGCTCGCGCCCGGCGTCACGCTCACGCGCGCCACGCGGCTCTTCGACCTCGTGCGCGAGCGGGTCTATACGGCGGAGGACGGTGTGCTCGAAGTGCCTGCCGGGGCGGTCGTCGTGCCCGGCTCGCGCCCGGCGGCGGGCGCTTTCGCCGCCGCGCACGGGCTCGCGCTCTACGCGCCCGTCATCGTCAAGTACCGGGACGAGAGGACCGACGCCGCGACGACGCTCGAAGAAGCGCTCCGGAGCCGCCTCCGAGGCGCGTGACCGGACCCTTTGCCGCCCGCTGCTTGCGCATCTTCTGCGCGCCCCTGTGCACGGCGTGCGCCGCCCCGGTGCGCCGGAACTTCCATGCTCGGCGCGCGGTCGCCCCGGTCCATACACGCACCGGAATTTTTGCCGGTCCGTTGCCTGAAAAAATCTGACTCGGAGCCCTTTCGCCAAAATATTTCCCCGGAGGATTCGCCCAAAGGTGCATTTTAGCGCGGGAATGCAGATATTCTTCCCATGCCGTGAACCGATGTGCTTCTCTCATGCGGCGCCACCCGTGCGAAAAACGAGAGGGGAAACCGAAAAGAGACGACCACCGGAGTCTCTGCACTGCGAAAGAGAGCAATCGTAAAGCTATTTTTGAAGTCCTGACCGTGCCGTCAATTTTTCCGGCACAGTCATTTCAGGTCAGCGATTTGCTCCCCGATACCCTTCTCCAACCCGCACTCCACCACGTATATCCAGGGACAGGTATAGGATCGAACCATGAGGCGACTGGCTACGACGGTTTTCGGCTTGCTATGGGTTGTTTCCGCCGTTGCGCAAACGATTCCCGACATCCCCATTTCCTTTACGCTTCCCGAAGCGGGGTATGTCACCATCGTGCTCGAAGATCAGAACGGCAACCGCGTGCGCAATCTGATTCAGGAGACCTATTTCCCGGCGGGTGCGCACACCGTCTCGTGGGACGGCTATGACGTTGGCTATCCCGTGAACCGGCCCCGTCCGGAGGGGGAGTACGACATCGAGCGGCAGCTCGTCGCCGCTGGGACGTATCGGGTCAAGGGACTCTTTCACAAGGGCATCTCCTACAAATACGAGTTCTCCGTGCAAAGCCCGGGCTCGACGCCCTGGCTCACGGACGACGAGCGCGGCGGCTGGCTCTCGGACCAGCAGACGAGCTACGACGTAGTATGGCTGCCGGCGGGCGCCGTCGGCATGACGCCGGACCCGACCCTTTTCTTCGCGGCGAAGACCGGCGAGGCGGGCAATGCCCTCATGATCCTCGACGAGGACGGCAACAAGGTCTATGGCCGTCAGAGCATCCCCGACGGCTTCTTCGGCGCGCACAACCTCGCGCGCGACCCCGGCCCTGCGGCCAACCCCGACGTCGCCCTCTACCTGGCCGTCGCCGACAGCACGACGCTGCGGATCCATCATTTCAAAGGCGTCAACGGCAACGTCAACGACGACCCGGCCACCTATACGCTCGCCGTCAATGACGACGCCAACGTCAAGGGCATGGCGGTCTACAATGAAATAGTCGCCGTTTCGCTCCCGCTCATGAACGAGATCGTCTTCTTCGATTACCCGAACCGAACGGTGCTCAAAACCGTCCCGGTCGCGAGTCCCCGCGGCATGTACGTGACCGAGGATGAATTGCTCTACGTGGTCGAAGGAACGGAGGTGGTCCGCTATGACGCCCGCTTCGATACGGGCGCGCTCGCCCAACGCACCGTCATCGTGGCGAGCGGGCTCGAAGATCCGCAAAGCATCACCCTCCACAACGACGAGATCTACGTCTCCGACTGGGGGACGAGCCATCAGGTGAAGGTCTTCGACATGAACGGCGTCTTGCAACGGACCATCGGCAGCCCCGGCGGTCCGCAGATCGGCCTTTACGATGAGACCGGCATGGGCTACCCGCGCGGCATCGCCGTGGACAGTCGCAACCGGCTCTGGGTGGCCGAAAAGCACAAGGCGCCGAAACGTATCTCGCGATGGGATGCGCTCAGCGGCGCCTTCGACCGGGCGTGGTACGGCCCGCCCAAGTACGGCGGCGGCGGCATGCTCGATCCCTTCGACCAGACGCGCTTCTATTATTCGCAGTCCGGAAAGGACGACAAGATGCGCGGCTACGAGTTTGAAATCGACTGGGCTGCCGGGACGTCTCACGTCTCCCGCATCCTCGTCGATGAGGAGCACCACCCCACCGGCGTCGACGTGCCCACCCGCCGCGCGCCCGAATATGTGCGCATGGTGGACGGCAGGAAGTACCTCGTCAACAACAACCAGGAGCCGCAGGCCGGGCGCGGCGCCGTGACCATCTGGCTGCTGGAAAACGACCGCCTGTGGCCGGTGGCCGCCGCCGGACCCGCAAGCGAATGGGAAGCGGTCTCGGAGTTGAATGAATGGACGGCCTACGACAACGACAATCGCAAGGTGTTCTTCGTCTGGAGCGACCTCGACCGGGACGGCGACGTCGAACCCGGGGAGGTGCAATACCACAGCCAGGATAAATTTCAGGGAACCGTCTATGCCGAGGAGGACCTCTCGGTGACGAGCATCTGGGGCTACAAGGTGGGCGCGCCGAGCATACAGAGCAACGGCGTCCCCCTCTATGACATCGACACGTGGACGGCCTTCGCTCCGGACTCCGTCGGCAACGACTTCCACAGCTACCACCTCTCGAACGACAGCCTCTTCATCAGCATGCTCGGGCCGCTCACCTTCTTCAAAAATGGTGAGCTGATCGCCGAATATCACTCCCAGTGGCCCAACCGCAACCCGGACGAAGTGCCCGTACCCACCGAGCAGTATCCCGGTCAGCTGGTCGAAACGGCCCGCGTCCTCGGCGACTTCGTCGAGCCCAAAGGCGGCGACGCCGGGCTGATCTGGGGCATCAACTCGGACTACGGGCAGGCCTACCTCTTTACCTGGGACGGCTACTTCGTCACCAAAATCCTCGAAGACGACCGCACGCATCCCATCTGGCGCTTTCCCGAAGGCGAGATCCGGCGCGGCGACGAGATCGCAGGGGTGAGCGCCGAGTTCGAGCAGTTCTGGATCACCCTCAATCAGGGCGCCGACGGCGAGGTCTACCTCGTGGCGGGCAAGGAGCATTCCTCCATCCTCCGCGTCGACGGCCTCGACACGATCCAGCGCTTCGACTTCGGCGACGTCGTGGTGACGGAGGAGGACCTCGGCGGCGCCGGCGACACCATCACCGAGGGCTTCGCGCCGCTGGCCTTCATCACGTCTCCGGCGCTCGATGAAAAGTTCATCGTGCCTTCCGACGTCCCCATCGTCACGGACGTCAGCGACACCGACGGCGTCGTCACGAAGGTCGCGTTTTATGCCGACGGCGCGCTCATCGGGGAGGTCTTCAGCGAACCGTTCGACTTCACGTGGACGAACGCGCCCGCGGGCGCGCACACGCTTCAGATCATCGCCTACGACGACGACGGCAACGAAGGACCGTCGGGTGAAGTGCCCATCCTCGTGAACACCTTGCCGACGGCGACCATCGTCGCCCCACAGGCGGATTCGGTCTTCCTCGCGCCGGCCACGATCACCATCGAGACGGACGTCGCCGACGTGGACGGAACCATCACCAACGTCGCTTTCTGGAGCGGAGGCGTCTTTCTCGGCGACGTGACGGCGCCGCCCTATACCTTCACGTGGACCGACGTCGAGGCCGGAATCTATGACCTTTACGTCGTTGCCACGGACGATCAGGGCGACACGACGACCTCCGACATGGTCTCCGTCACCGTCAACGCCCCGCCGACGATCTCCCTGAAAAAACCGGCCGAGGGCGAGGTCTTTACCCTCCCCGTCGACATCGAGATCCGCGCCACGACCATCGACGACGACGGGACCATCGCCAAAGTCGCGTTCTTCGCCGGCGACTCGCTGCTCACCGAGTTGACCACGGGACCGTTTACGTACTTCTGGAGCGACGCCGCGCCGGGCGCGTATGCGATCTCCGCCGTCGCCACGGACGACCTCGGCGCCGCCGTACGGTCGGACACGGTGAACATCGTCGTCAACGCGCCGGGCGCGGTCACGATCACCGCGCCCGCCGACGGCGAGATCTTCGTCTGGCCCGCCGCCATCGTCATCGACGCCACCGCGGACGACAGCGACGGCGCCATCAGCAAGGTCGCGTTCTTCCGGCGCAACGTGCTCCTCGGCGAGGACACCACGGCTCCGTACAGCTTCACCTGGACGGACCCCGGCGTAAACACGCACGACCTCATCGCCGTGGCGACCGACGATCAGGGAGCGACCACCGTCTCCGACACCGTCACGGTCATCGTCACCGAAGCGCCGACGGCCGCGATCCAGAACATCGCCGACGGCTCCGTCTTCCTCGTCGGCGACGACCTCGACATCCGCATCAACGCCACGGACGACGGCGCGGTGACGCAGGTCGAGCTCTTTGCCGACACCACGAGCCTGGCCGTGCTCACCGAGTCCCCGTACACGTTCACGTGGACCAACCTGCCGGCCGGCGCGTATGCGCTCACCGCCGTCGCCACGGACGACCTGGGCGTGCAGACGACCTCCGACACGGTGAACGTCGTCGTCAACGATCCGGGCA
>JALSSK010000444.1 GCA_026984335.1 Rhodothermales bacterium | reverse complement strand
CCCACCGCCGGAGCAATCTGCGCGACCGGGATCGTTTGCAGTCCTTCGTGCCGGAGCAGACGCTTCGCCGGCTCCATCCGGCGCCTGCGGCGGTAGGCGCGGGGAGACATCCCGACGTGCCCGGCGAAACGGCGCGAGAGGTTGTGGTCGCGCAAGCCGGTTTCCCGCTCGATTTGGCCGAGCTTACGGCCCGGTTCGAAGAGGTGGCGGTTGAGCGCCGCCAGGAAGGCGCGGTAAAGCGCTGGCACTTTTGAGGCTTTGTCCAGGAACACTTGCTCCCACAATTGAAGCCGGGCGACATTGTCTTGTGGGACAATGCCCGGATCCATGAAGTGCCCGATGTGATCGCGCAGATCGAGGCGCTCGGAGCCTCTGTCAAGCCGTTGCCGCGCTACAGTCCGGAGTTTAATCCAATCGAAACAGGATATCTCATGAGATGTCCTATCTGGTCGAAACTGAAGCATCTGATCAAGAAGGCCTGTGCCGATACAGCGGAAGCGTTGAGGGAAGCCGTGAGGATGGCCACGCTTCGGGTAAGTGCCTCTGATGCCGAAGGCTGGTTCGCGCATTGCGGCTTCCGCCCCCAACGTCACTGACCTACGCTATATCCTAAAGTCAGGTAAAGGGAAAGCGATGTGTTGGAGGCAAATGCGTCACCGATCAGTCCCTGGCAACAAGCTTACGAAGGAAGACGTGCACCGTCTCATCGTTCCAATTGGCAGCTCCTCTGTGTTGAAAAATGAGCGCGCCATTGGGATCAATGATATACGTGGTTGGGATCTCAGGAGCGCTTAGCAAAGCCGGTGGAGAGCCCTCCTGCACAAACACAGGAAGCGCGTATTCGCCTGCCTTGATAAAAGAACGAATCGTTTCTTCCTCTTCCTCCGAGACCAGGAGTACCGCTACGTCTTCCTCTGGTACTGTTTGATATAGCGCTTCGAGGGTCTGCAATTCGGCGATGCACGGCGCACACCACGTTGCCCAACGGTTGAGCAGCACGACGCGCCCCCTCAAGTCTTCGAGGTCGATGGTCTCGCCGGTGAGTGCACGAAGCGACCAAGCCTCCTCCAGTTGTACTGACGTGTCCGGGACATCGTCCTCCGGCAATTGAGGAGCTTCGAGAAGTGGTCCGGCCAGTACCTGATGAAGTACGCGCATGAAGCCGGAGGAAAACTCGTCGTCGGACGGCACCGCCGCGAAACTCGACACCACCGTCTGGTCGTGCAGTAAAAAGATCATCGGAAAGCTTCCGCGCGCCATGTATTTGCCGAAACGATCGTCCATCGTGTATCAGATCGGATACGCCGGTTGCGCAGTCTTGCGCAGCATAAGCGCCTGCTGGCGACTCGCGTTTTTTCCGGAGTTCATCTCGTCGTAGAACAAGGCAAGTACAGAAACCTGACCCTGGAGGCGATGATGCAACGTATCGAGGTTGCGCAACTCTCGGATCTGACAGGGACTACAGCCGGCTCGGGTCAGTGCTACAACCACCGTCGAGCCGCTAAAGGTAGTTTGATGCGTTTCGTTGATGACCGCGTCGCGGCCGACGACCTCCGGGAAGCGGGTGCCATTGTATGGAATGGCCAGTTGAAGCGCCTCAAGGCGCTGTCCCGTGATGCGCTCCGGTGAGAATAGCGATTCCTCTGTCGATTGTTGACTGCGGTAGTGGATGGAGACGCCCACCATCGCGACCAGCAGGACAAGGATCAGCGCCAGGTCTATCTTGATAGATGGTTTCACCGCGCTGGCGTTTTCGGCCCCGTGTAACGATAGACTTCGATGAAGGGATTAGGTAGGGTGCCGTCGGCATCTAACTCGGGCTGCACAACCCGGTAGACACGCCCCTCTCTGGCCGTGATGAATTGATATTGCCTGCCAAAATCTTCAGCCAGCAGGCGGCCTTGCCGGTTATAAACCTGAAAGCCGAAGCCTTCGCGGCCGTGCTTATACTGGAGCATAATGAGGTCTTCGTCCAGAGGGAAGAGTCCAAAGGTAAGCGTACTCTGACCCATGACTTCTTGCAACACCGTAAATAATCGCTTCGATACGCCGGACGGGAGATCTTGGGGCGGAGCGCGGTGGCGTTTGGGGGTGCGGCCGATAGTCTGAACAAGCCTTCCGCTCCTGTCATACTTGTAGATCTTCTGATCGGCCACGCTGGCGTAGTAGACGAACTCGTCGGTAGCGAAGCTGCCCCCTCCTCGCACCCGATAGACCAGGTTTGGAAAGTCTTCATCGACCGTGTCAAACTGCAAGAGCTTCTTGCCTGTCGAATCCATATGCACAAAGTAACCACCTCGCTCCCCGAAGAATGCCCAGAAGAAGCCTTGGTCGTCCAGGGTAAGTTGCATCGGGGCCAGGAAATCACGATGCAGCCCCCCCAGGCACGTTCCGTCGATTTTAAAACGGTATCCCCAAGGGCCTGCATTGGTCATGAGAATGAATCGATCCCCGGCATACTTAGCGTCGAGGGGGTTCATCTGAAAGCCGGGATGACACTGCTCGGGATGCAATTCGTTCTTGAAGTTTCCTTCGTGATCGAAGATCCAGACTTTCCGGGCAACCTTGTCGACGATAAGCAGATCGCGATTCTTGCCGATGTCCAATGTGGAAATAGCGCCGATCAAGACCTCTTCCGAAAGGTGGATGACGGCTTCTTTGGTGAGATAGTCACTGGGCTCCTGACCAGAAGCCGCCAGGGCGGTGAGCAGGCTGAGAGTCCAAAGCGATCGCATCATATCCAATCACGCAGGTCAATGGGCGGGTTATCAATCTGGCCTCGGGAAAGCAAGGCATGATCGTTTGCTGGAAACAACGTGCAAAACAGTCCAAGAGTCAGGGAAACGATGCCGTACGCACACGCCTCCCTGACTCTTCGGCTCTCTATGTAGGATAACGATCAGACGCCTTCATGGCCCAGCTATTGAACTATCGAACGTGTTCGTAGTGCAGGAGCCGTTTGATCTTAGGTCTTCGGCCGCGAGACGTTTTCAGCTACTCCGGTTCGCACCCGCCGCAGGAGTCTCCCCCGCTCCCTCCGGGCTGACCGGCGTCACAATAGCCGCCTGTCCAGTTGAAGCAGGCGCCGTTCCACGTCGAGCATTCATTACCCCACAACGTGCAGTCCGCCCAGTAGCAATTGACGGGGTCGGTGGAGCAGTTATTGATCGTCATCCTCTTGTCCTGGTCGAACATCAGGACGATGCCGTCGGTAGTGCCGGCGCTAACATCGGAGGTCGATGTGTAGAGCGTGAAGACCATTCCGGCAGCGAATACGAAGAGCAGGTATTTCGTTGCAAGGACTACGTAGGCCATATTTGTTGTCATAGCTACATCCCCTTGTTTGAAAGATGGAAACGAGACATCACGCGTCTATGGATCCTGTCAATTAGGATCTCGTCCTGGCTGAGGGCCGGCTGGTTGCTAAGACACTCTCGCACCCTAATATTGCGATTCGGGTTTCCGCGTGCTTTGCTTTTTTTCTTCAAGTTGCCTCGCGGTGCTGTTTAGGCGAGCGGCCGGTGTATCGCTTGAAGGCCCGCGCGAAGCTGTCCGGTCGCTCGTAGCCCACCGCCGGAGCAATCTGCGCGACCGGGATCGTTTGCAGTCCTTCGTGCCGGAGCAGACGCTTCGCCGGCTCCATCCGGCGCCTGCGGCGGTAGGCGCGGGGAGACATCCCGACGTGCTCGGCGAAACGGCGCGAGACGTTGTGATCGTTCAGGCCGCACCGGCGTTCGATTTCTCCAATCGTCTGTCGGGGCTCGAAGCAGTGGGTGTTGAGAGCCTTGAGCAAGGCGCGAACGTCGAGGGGGTAATCGGCTTTCGCACAGTGAAGTTCGTTTCGGCGATACGCTTCGACCAGCGCTTCCAGGAGGTCGAAGGGATTGCGGGGGGGCATACATGCGGCGTCGCGGGAAGGGGGAGGGACGTCACCCCCGTAAACACCGTATCGCCGGAGATATAACCCCGGGGCACGGATTTTCCCCCACGTGATGCCGGCGTGCGGGGGCGGCAACCGGCTCGGCGGCGGCGCGGTCGAGCGCGGGGTCGTCCGGGGTGAGCGCGGCGGGGTCGTAGTGGATCTGCACCCCGCCGCCCTGCTCCACGCCCGCATCCACGCGCACGCCGAAGCCGTCGGGCGGGGCATGACGGAGCAACCGCCCCGGCGCGGGGAGGAAGTCGTTGGCCGGATCCTCGGCATAGTCGCGTCTCACGGGTGGCGAAACGTGACGGCAAGGCCGAACTGTGCGCCGCCTCCGGCGAAGTCGTATCCCCCCTGAAAAAGCACGGGTCCGGCTCGCACCACCGCGCCGAGGGAGACGCTCGGCGACAGGTCGACGGCGTCGCCGTGCTCTTCGGCCCACACGCCGAGGCCGACGGCGGGCCGTATGGGTGCGCGGAACAGGTCGAAGAAGCCGAAGAGCTGTCCCACGAGCCGTTCCGGTTCGTTCCCCGCGCCGAGGACCGCCTCGTTGACGGCGACCTGAAGGAGCATGCCCCACCGCGCCCGCGCGAAGCCGGACGTCAGCCCGATGGGGGCGCGCTCGTGGCCGAAGAGCCCGACCGTCCCGCCCGCCACGGCGATCAGCCCGACGGCCGCCGCGCCTGCGAGCGCTGCCGGAAGCAGTTGTTCGTCTTCATCGTCATCGTCTTTCTTCTTCTTTCCGAGGCCGTCGAAGAGGCCGCCGCGTTTGCCGTCGCGTTTGGCGGCGTTCTCGTCGCCCGTGTGCTCGTCGTCCGCGCCGGAGGCATTGCCCCGGTCGTCGTCGCGGGGTTTGTCGCGGGGGTGCTCCGAGGAGTCGTCGAGGTCCCGCCCCACGTCGCCGCGGCGCGGGCGATGCGGGCCGGTGGCCACGCGCGGCGACGTGGGGCGGCGGCCTTTGACGATCACCCATATCGTCCGGTCCGGGACGTAGACGGTCGTGCGGGCGGGGGGACGCGGGCGGGGCGTCACCGTCACGTCCCGCTCGCCTGCGTCGGAGGCGGCGAAGGCGATGCGGAGGACCTCCATGTTCCGCAGTTCGAAACCTTCGCGGAAGTATCGGCGGGCGGTCTCGGCGTCGCCGTCGGCGAAGAGGGTCTCCCACGCGAGATCGGCGCCCTCGAAGGGGTAGACGTACGGCGCGGGGCTGAGCGCCATGCCGTCCACCGAGATGATGAGCTCCGTCACCCGTTCGCCCCGCACGAAGACGCCGACGCGGACGTCGAGGGCGGTGAGGCGGACATCGTCGGGCAGGGCGTCGTACGGCACGCGCACGCCGTCGAGGATGCCTTCATCACCGGGCGTCCACGCGAGCGCGAACGTCATCACGGGACGTTCGTCCGCCACGCCGTACGCGTACTCGAGCGTGAGCGTGTCGAGGAAGGGGAGCACGTCGAGGTCGGCGAAGGGTTCGAGCGTGCGGCCTTCGTCGAGGAGCGCGCGCGGCCAGTCCGTCAGGCGGAGCGCGCCTTTCCGGGGCGGCGAAGGTTGCGCGAAGCACGCCGTTGCGCCGAAGAGGACGGCGACGAGGAAAAGGGCAAAAGAGGAACGGACACGGCGCATCGATACACACAGGCTTTCTTCACGGACGGATCCGTCTTGTAAGCCGCGCACAGACCGGGAAAGGTGACGGAGGGAAGGACCCCTCGCATTGTATCCAAGAAACGCCGGAGGGTGACACGGCTCGTCTCCATCGTGTGCGGGGAAACGCATCTACATTGCGTTTGGCGGGTCAGGTCGTGGGGCGCCGAAAGACGTGACGCGCGCGCTTCGCTCACGTTCCAGAATGGTTGCGACGGGTCGTCCCGCCATCCGGTTCGGTGTGATTCTCCCTTTCATGTATTTGCAAAAGAGGATCCTTCTTTTCGGCCTGCGCCCGGCCCGCATCCGTCTCCTTCAAAACCACTTCGGCCTGCGGCTTTTTTCTACCGGCGATGAGGTCCAGTTCAGTTACCATCCGTTGGAGTTTTTCCAATCCTTTATCGAGGTGTTTGCGAAGCGCCCATCGCCCGACCAAAAACGCAAGCCCCGTGGCCATCAGCGTAAACGCCACTCCGGGAACGGCCGATAACTCCAGGAATTCAGACGCAAAGAAAACTGACGCGATGGCAACCAACGGCACGGGGATGTAAAACGGAACGGCGGTCAAGGGCCCGTTCCACCTGACATTGATCTTCGTTTTCCCGCTGTCTTTGAGGGCGGTTACCTGAGCAGTATTCGTTGTGCCCCACGGAGAGCTCCACTCATAAACGGATTCCCGGGTAGTGACCTCTCCTTTGGACCGGAAGAAATCGCGGATGGCAATGAGCATCTCCTCCCACTGACCAGCCCCTATTTCGCCCTCCACCAAAACCTGACTGTGGAACGAGAATGGCCCTCCCCAGAATTTGCGTTCGCGCCTTCTGGAATCCCCTTCAATTTCAGCGACAGCCCTTGCAATTTGTTCTGGATCAATTCCCACATCCGATGCGAGTTGACGCAATTCATCAATGGACAACCCCATAACGGCACCGGCGTCATCCGATGAAGAGTTCTCGGCGGCTTTTTTAAGGATTGCGCCAATCTCCTTCCTATCGTACAGTTTCATAGATCTTCTCCGCGAGTGCTTTTGGCGCCAATACGGATGAATGCACCCGGAGGTGCGTTTTTCTTCCACGTTAATTTGCCGTGTCACATCCAGCAACCCATGCACGACGACCACAAACGACTGACCCACGACGAGATCCGGCGCCGCATCCGAGACGGCATCAAAGCCAAGACGTCAACAACGGGCATCCGTATCGGGCATCACGACTTCCCTTGAACAAGATGAACGAGGAAAGGGCGCCCGCCTCTTCCCCGCTTTCTCCATTTCGAGTTTCGCGTCGCGCGCAGTACCTTTCCGGGCAACCGATCCCTCACCTATCCGCAGGCCGACGTATGGACTATCAGTTTATCCGCTATGCTATCGACGAGGGCGTGGCCGTGCTCACGCTCAACCGGCCCGACGTGCTCAACAGCTTCCACGGGCCGATGGCCGACGAGGTCCTCGAGGCACTCGGGCAGGCCGCCGCGGACGACGCCGTCCGCGCGGTGCTTCTGACGGGTGCGGGCCGGGCCTTCTGCGCCGGGCAGGACCTGCAGGCCGTCCTCCCGAAAGACGGCGCGCCCGCCGCCGACCTCGGCGAGATCGTGCGCCGGCAATACAACCCCATCGTCCGCGCGGTGCGGCATACCGAGAAACCGTTCCTCGCCGCCGTCAACGGGGTGGCCGCCGGGGCCGGGGCCAACCTGGCGCTGGCGTGCGACTTCGTGCTGGCCTCCGAGCGGGCCTCGTTCATCCAGTCGTTCGCCCGGATCGGGCTCATCCCCGACAGCGGCGGGACGTTCTTCCTCCCCCGGCTCGTCGGGCTCGCCCGCGCCACGGCCATGATGATGCTTGCCGAGAAGGTGCCGGCGACGGAGGCGCACGCGATGGGCATGATCTACAGGGTCTGCCCGCCGGAGACGCTCATGGACGAGGCGATGACGCTGGCCCGCCGCCTCGCCGCGATGCCCACGCGGGGCCTCGGCCTCACCAAGCGCGGGCTCAACCGGACCTTCGCGAACGACCTCGACGCCCAGCTCGACTTCGAGGAGGAACTCCAGCGCGAAGCCGGGCGGACGCATGACTACCAGGAAGGCGTCAACGCATTTTTGGAGAAACGCACGCCCGTCTTCACCGGGAAGTAGGACGCGCTCGTATATTGGCTTCCGGCGCGGTCCCATCCGAGCGCCGCGCCGCCCTACGCACCCTTCGGCCACGAACCTACGAAGCGACCCATGGCGCACACCTTGACCAGAGACACGCCCGTCGGCGTGCTCGGAGCGGGGACGATGGGGCGCGGCATCGCGCAGATCGCCGCCGCCTTCGGGCACCCCGTGCTCCTCTACGACACCCGCGCCGACGCCCTCGACGAAGCCCGCGCACACCTTGCCCGCATCCTCCATCGCCTCGTCGAGAAAGGACGGCTGTCCG
>JALSSK010000443.1 GCA_026984335.1 Rhodothermales bacterium | reverse complement strand
GGAAGAAAGGATGCGAAGACCCCGCGTTCACGGGAGGACGTCGCGGAGGGTCAGGCGCGCGGGATCGGAAGCGGCGGCGGCGTCGAGGCTGAGGAGGAGGTAATCTTCGGCGCGCCACGCGCTCGTCGCGTGGGTGGCGAGCGCGCCGGCGTCGAGGAGGTCGTGGAGAGCGTGCCGGATCGTGCGGTTCCGATAGCGCGCCGAGCTGGTCGAGGAGCCGTGGATGACGCGCACACGGTCGCGCCCGCGCCGGGCGGCTTCGCGGATCGTGGCGCGGACCAGGCGCATCGCTTCCTCGACCGTCGCTCCGTGAACGTCGAGGGTGACCGTGCGCCCGTCGTCTTCGAGTCTGGGAAAAGGCATCGCAGGGGCGGGGGGCTCAAGGATGGACGCCGCGAAGCATGAGGCCGGCGGCTGGAAAAAACTGACGTCGAAGCCGACGGTTTTTGCCGAAGGATCTGGCAAGTTAATGATAAAAATGCGTTCTTAAGCATTGAAAAATTCGATAGTTCGGCGCTTCCGTCCACGTTGTATGCTCCGGTTGGTAAGTCTGGACGAGCGCGTGTGAGAGCCTGTTTGGCGTCACTCCGGAATGACCGGGCCGGACCGGCTCGGAAAGAACTCACCCGGCCGTGGGAACCTGGCGGTCAACCATTTCAGGGAGGGCAGTCGTTTTTTCCAAACCGCAGGCAACGTCCATTCCGGGCAGGCGGGAAAGAGTTGCTTGCAATGCGTATTGCGGAGACGCAAGGGTTTGATGGACCGGCGCAATACGCCCGGACGTTGTGACGGGAGCCGTGTCTGTCTCGTCTGCCGGGACTCGTAGGAACGAGGCGGTGATTCAAGGAGGACCAACCTATGGGAGCGCGTGAAGGAGGAGCCGTGCAGCCAGACGTGCCGTTCGAGGCCTTCCGCAAGCTCGATTTTCGCGTGGCGCGGGTGACGCGGGCGTCTCTGGCCGAGGGGACGCGGGCGCCCTCCCGGGTGCTCATGCTCGACCTCGGGCCGCTCGGCGTCCGCACGTCCGTGGCGCAGTTTGCGCTCGTTCCCGAGGCGGAGATGGTCGGGCGCAACGTGGTCGCCTGTTGTAATCTCGGCACGCGCCGCATCGGGAGATACACGTCCGAGGCGCTGGTGCTGGGGACCCCGCATCCGGACAACCCGCCGGGACAGGGGCAGGCCCTCCCGCTCTTCGCTCATCCCGAAGCCGCGCCGGGCGACCGGGTCTTCTGAATGGAACGTCGCGCACATATCCGTGAGGCGGACGGCCGGATCGAGGCGCCTGAGCGCGTGCGCGAGAGCGGGCGCGTCGAAGATGCGGGGCTGGGCTATGCCGCCACGCTCGACGCGCAACGCCTGGCCCTGGCGCGCATCGCCGAGGACCTTCGCGCCGTCCTCTCGGGCGGGCGGCTCGACGCGCCTTTCTTTTTCGATTCCGCCGAAGCCTGCATTGCGACGTACGCCGAGGCGCTCGGACACGTCCGCGAGCGGTTCTGGACGACGACCCGCCTCCATTCCGGCTTCTGGACCGTCCGCGATCCGCGCATCATCGAGGCCAACGTTCGGATGACGCGCCGCGTGCGTACGTACGGAGGCACGGTGCGTCGTCTCTTCCTCCTCGACCGGCCGCCCGAGCGCGTGGCGCAAGCCTATCGGGATCAGCGCATCCTCCTCGATCAACCGGGCAACCGCGAGGAACTCGAACGCTTCGACGAGGCCTTCGAGACGCTCAAACAGAACCTCCGCGCCCTCGCTGCGGACGGCTGTGAACTGCGGGTGACCCATGACGCCGACGGCCGATACCGGACGCTTCCCGAAGAGATGGCGTGGGAAAGCGGTGACTCGGAACTGGCGATCTACGACCGTTTTCGCGTGGACGCCTTCGGCGGGGGACGGACCGGACGCATCACGAACGTGCGGAGCTTCAGCCGGGCAATGCGGGACTTCGGGGAGCATCTCGCCGCCGCCGAGGCCTTCTTCATCGACCTGTGGGCAACGGCGGATGCGATGCCGAGCTATCTCGCCCGGCTCGATCGCGCGGTGGCCGCTTCGAAGAACCGGATCGCCTACCGCTCGAACTGGCTGGCGCGCTACGAATATGCCCTCGACCCCGAGGACGAAGCCCTGAAGTCCGCCGAAGCGCGATCGCTGGCGGACGCCCTCCGCACGCGGGGCCGCTGGGGGCGTGTGGGGCGGTGCCTCGACGTCGGGACGTGCACCGGGCGGTATCTGCTCTTCCTCCGCGACGCCGTGCGCCCCGGCGGGCGCATCGTGGGACTCGACGACAACCTTCAATGCGTACAGTTTGCCCGGGCAAACGTGGAGCGCGAGGCTTCGGACGACGCCCGCATTCGCATCCTCCACGGTGACTTCGGTGCGCCCCGGCTCTCGCTCGAGGACGCGCCTTTTCATCTGATCACCTGTATGATGAGCACCCTCTCCCACTTCGGACGGGACCGCGACGACACCCTTGACGATGCGCTTCAGGCGACGCTCCGGCGGATGCGGCAAATGCTCCGGCCGGAGGGTGTGCTCGTCTTCAGCCTGTGGTCCGGAGAAGCCTGCCGGAGGCGACGTTTTCTCTCGATATACCGGCCCGAGGACGGGCGGAGGCTGGCCGCGTGGACGCCCGATGCCGGGGAGACGGAGCGGCGACTTTCGGCGGCGGGCTTCGAAAAGGTCGAGCGGCTCCGCCCCGATCCCCGGCTGGACCTGTGGATCTGCGAACGCGACGGTCGATGACCGACGCCTGCGGCCTTCGGTGCCGTTTCATCCGACCCGAAACGATTGATGCCTCAGAAAATCATGGAGGAGCCGGTTCGCGAAAGCGCGTCGCCGAAGATGGGGGGCGGAGGACTTCCGCTCTCGCGCATGCAGCTTCGCCTGTGGATGGGCGGGCAGTTCGATGCGCGTGCGACGGGCTCCCACATGGCCTTCTCCTTCGCGTTCGGCGGCGCGCTCGACCCCGCGCGCTTCGACGCGGCCTTTCAGGCGGTGCTCGACCGGTGCGACGCGCTCCGGACGGTCATCGAGGAGACCGGCGACGGACCCCGTCAACGCGCCCTTCCGCCCTTCCGCTTCGCGATGGAGGAAGTGGATCTGTCCGGCGGGCCCGAGCCGGAGACGGCGCTCGAACGCCGGCTCGCCGAACGGCTCGCTCACCCGCTCCGGCTCGACGAACGCCTCTTCGACGCGGCGCTTTTCCGGATGGGCGAGGGACGGCACGTGTGGTGCCTCAACCTCCACCACCTCATCGCCGACGGGTGGTCGTACGAACTCATTTTCCGGCGCGTGGCGGAGGCCTATGGACGGGCGCGGGCGGGCACGCTCGACGGACTGCCGAAGTGGCCCTCGTTCCATGCATATCTCGCCCAAGGCCCACACGTGCGCCGCGTGGCGGCTTCGGTGAACCAATCACCGCTCCCATTGTTTGGCGAGACGCCCGTGAACCGGACCGCCCGGGAGCGCCGGGTCAGCCGCACGCTTTCGGACGAACGGATGGCGCGCCTGAATGCGCTCGCCGCTTCCGAAGGCGCGCGCTCGATCAACGCGCACATCGCCCGGACGAACATCCTCGCCGCGCTTCTCTTTACCTATCTCCATCAGATTACGGGCGAGCGGCGGCTCGTCCTCGGGATGCCGTTCCACAACCGCCTCGACGAGGCGTCGCGGGTCGTGGCGGGCTTGCTTCAGGAGACGCTGCCCGTCGCGGTCGAGATCGGTGCGGAGGACACGTTCGCGTCCCTGCTCGAAAAGACGGCCCGGGCGACGTGGACGGCGATGCGGAAGGCCCGGAGCGGCGTCGTGGAGGAAGACCCGCGCGCGTACGAGGTCATGTTCAATTACCCGAACGTCACGTTCTCGACGTTTGACGGGATGCCGGTCGCGCCCCGGTGGCTCCATCCCGGCTTCGGAGACGGACGCCGCCTGCTCTTCGTTCAGGCGCATGACTTCGGGGCGACGGGCCGCCTCACGCTCGACGTAGACGTGAACGAGGGCGTCTTCGACGCGGCGCGGCGTCGCCACGCGTCGGACCACCTCGCATGCCTCTTCGATCAGTGCACCGAAGACCCCGAACGAAGGCTGGATGCGCTCGACCGCGTGCCGCCCGCCGAGCGCGCCCGTGTGGTGACGGGCTTCAACCGGACGGCGGCGGACTATCCCGCGGACCTCACGCTTGCCGACCTCTTCGAGCGGCAGGTCGAACGCACGCCGGAGGCGACGGCGGTGGTCTTCGGCGAGGCGGCGCTCACGTATGCCGAACTCAACGAGCGGGCGAACCGGTGGGCGCGCGAGCTCCGGCGGCGCGGCGTGGGGCCCGGCGTGCCGGCGGGGGTCTTTGCCGAGCGTTCGCCGGCACTCATGGCCGCGCTCCTCGCCCTCTTCAAGGCGGGCGGCGCGTTCCTCCCGCTCGACGTCGCTTATCCCCGCGAACGCCTCGCGTTCATGCTCGAAGACGCCCGCGCGCCGCTCGTGCTCACCACGTCCGACCTCCGCGAGAAGCTCCCGCCCGGCGACTTCGACGCGCTCTGCCTCGACGCCCCCGCGCCGGAGGCTTCGTCCGAGAACCTCTCGCGCCCCGACACCGCGCCCGACGACCTCGCGTACGTCATCTATACCTCCGGCTCGACGGGCCGCCCGAAAGGCGTGGCGATGCCGATGCGCGCAATCACGAACCTCGTGTGGTGGCAGATGCACACCGCCACGCGGCTCACGCGCCCGCGCACGCTGCAGTTCACCCCTCTCAACTTCGACGTCGCCCTTCAGGAGGTCTTCGCGTGCTGGTGCGCCGGCGGCACGCTCGTCGTGCCCACCGACGCCGTCCGCCGCGATCCCGAGGCCGCCCTTCGCCTGCTCATCGACGAGCGCGTCGAGCAGTTGTACGCCATCTTCTCGCCGCTTCGCCGCCTGGCCGAGACCGCCGTCCGCCTCGGCCGCTATCCGACGAGCCTCCGCGAGGTCATCACCGCCGGGGAACAGGTGCAGGTCTCACCGGCGCTCACACGGTTCTTCGAGAACCTCCCGGATTGCACGTTCGAAAACCAGTACGGCCCGTCCGAGACGCACATCGTCACGCGGCATCTCCTCACCGGAAAGCCGAAGGACTGGCCCGCGCTCCCGCCCATCGGAAGGCCGATTGCGAACACCGAGATCTATCTTCTCGACGAGCAGCTTCGCCCCGTGCCCGTGGGGATGCCGGGGGAGCTTTTCATCGGAGGCGTACAGGTGGCCGACGGCTATCTCAACCGTCCGGAGCTGACGGCGGAGCGCTTCGTGCCCGACCCGTTCTCCGGGCGTGCGGGGGCGCGGCTCTATCGCACGGGCGACCTCGGGCGGTTCCTCCCGAACGGCGACATCGCGTTTCTCGGACGGAAGGATTTTCAGGTGAAAGTGCGGGGCTACCGGATCGAACTCGGCGAGATCGAGGCCGCGCTCGGTCGTCATCCCGCCGTGCGTGAAGCAGCCGTGACCGTGCGTGAAGCCGGGGAGGGCGACCGGAGGCTGGCGGCGTACGTCGTGCCTCATGCCGCCGCGCCGACGACGGAGGCCCTCCGCCTTTTCCTCGGCGAGACGCTGCCCGAATACATGATCCCGTCCCACTTCGTCGCGCTCGAGGCCATGCCGCACACGGCCAACGGCAAGGTGGATCGCCGCGCCCTGCCCGCGCCGGAGGGCCGTCCCGTGCTCGAGACCGCCTACGTCGCCCCGCGCACCAGGGTCGAGGAGACCCTCGCCGCCGTGTGGCGAGACGTGCTCGGGCTCGAACGCGTGGGGCGACGGGACAACTTCTTCACCCTCGGCGGCGACTCGCTCCTGCTCGTCGAGGTCCATGCGCGCCTGCGCGAACGCTTCGAAGCCCTCTCCATCGTGGATCTCTTCGAGCATCCGACCCTCGACGCGCTCGCCCGCTTTCTTCGCGAGGAAAAGACGCCGGGCGCGGGGATCGAGCGGGCGCGGGCGCGGGCGATGCGGCAGAAGGAGGCGCTCCGGCGGCAGACGGCGCTCCGGGAGCGGCGCGGAGGAAACGACGGCGCAAAGGGTATGCACAACGATGGAGGAAACCCATGATCACCACCGATGCTTTTGAAGTGAAACCGATCGACGCGCCGCTCGGCGCGGAGATTACGGGCGTCGATGCTTCGGCTCCGCCCGCCGACGACCTCGTGCGCGCACTCAAAAAAGCGCTCGCCGAATACGGGGTGCTCGTCTTTCGGGGGCAACACCTCGCGCACGAGCATGAACAGGTCGCCTTCACGCAAGCCTTCGGCGAGACGGTCGTGCCGTGGCTCCACGGGGGCGAGCGGAACACCTTCGCCCGGATCGAGGAGATCAGCCCGCGACCGGCGTATACGGGCGAGCATCCGAGTTGCGTATACTGGGTCAACGGCCCCGGCTACTACGACCGCCCCGACGACGGGTACGCGCAGGACTGGCACGCCGATGTCTCGTACCTCCAGAACCCGCTTCATTATTCGTTTCTGTACGCCCTCGAAGCGCCCGAAAGTGGCTATCAGACGTGGTACGCGAGCCGGTACGCCGCCTATGACGACCTCGACGAGGCTACGAAAAAGCGGCTCGAAGGGCGGTCGATCCCGCACGAGTTCAAGTCGGCTTTCCCGAACCTTTCGGGCGCGCTGCACCCGCTCGTGCTCAAACATCCGATCTCAGGTCGCCGCGCGCTCTACGGCGTGCCCGGTTATGATCGCGGCGCGCCGGTGGGGATGACGGAAGCGGAGTGGCGGCCCATCCGGAAACGGCTGGAAGCCAACCTCGCGGAAGAACGCTTTCTATACAAACATCACTGGCGCACGGGCGACCTCCTCGTGTGGGACAACCGGTGTGTGCTCCACCGGCGCGGGCCGCAGGTGCGCGGGCAGACGCGCATCCTCCGCCGCACCGTCGCCGGGGACGGCTCCGCGAGCGACCTTCGGAAGCGACTCCTCGGATGGGGCTGAGAAGCGCACCCGCTCGAACCCGCAATGGACTCACCACCGGACCGAAGCATCGATGGACGGGATTGCCATCATCGGCATGCACGGGCGTTTTCCCGGCGCGAACGACCTCGACGCCTTCTGGCGGAACCTCCGCGACGGCGTCGAGGGCCTCACGTTTTTTTCGGCTGAAGAGCTGATCGAGGCCGGCATCCCGCCCGAGGACGTACGGGCGCCCGATTACGTGAAGGCGGGCGGGGTGCTCGCCGACGCCGAACGGTTCGACGCGGCTTTCTTCGGATATCCGCCTCGTGAAGCGGCCCGCATGGACCCGCAGCACCGCGTGTTCCTCGAAGGGGCGTGGGCGGCGCTCGAGCACGCGGGATACGATCCCGCACGGTATGAGGGAGCCGTCGGCGTGTATGCGGGCGTGAGCCTGAACACGTACCTGTTGAACAACCTCTTCGCGGGACGGGACTTCTTGCCGCACATGAACGACCTCTCGGTGATCATCGGCAATGGGCCGGAGTACCTCGCCACCCGCGTCTCGTACGAACTCGACCTCCGGGGGCCGAGCATGGCCGTGCACGCCGCATGCGCCACCTCGCTCGTAGCCGTGGCCGAGGCGTGCCGGAGCCTGCTGACGTATGCGTGCGACCTGGCGCTCGCGGGCGGCGCCTCGGTGCGCGTGCCGCAGGTGCGAGGCTATCGCTTCGTGCCCGACGCCATCTTCTCGCCCGACGGCCACTGCCGCGCCTTCGATGCGCAGGCGCGGGGGACCGTCTTCGGCAACGGCGTCGGCATCGTCGTGCTCAAACGCCTCGACGAAGCCCTCGCCGACGGCGACACGGTCTTCGCCGTAATCCGGGGCGCGGCGGTCAACAACGACGGCGCGACGAAGGTGGGCTACACGGCCCCGAGCGTCCGGGGGCAGGCGGAGGTCGTCGCCACGGCGCTGGCGCTGGCGGACGTGCCCCCGGAGACGGTGACGTACGTGGAAGCCCACGGCGCCGGCACCGCCCTCGGCGACCCCATCGAGATCGCCGCGCTCACGCAGGCTTTCGACACCGAAGAGAAAGGCT
>JALSSK010000442.1 GCA_026984335.1 Rhodothermales bacterium | reverse complement strand
CTCGCCGAACAGCCTCGGACGTACGAGTAGTGCCCGCCTCCGACGCGCTCATCCAACGAGGGAGGGCCCTGTGCCGGAAAAACTCTCCGGGCCGCTCAAGCAGTTCCTCGGCTTCGTGGGCGGCATCTCCGCGACGCTGACGACGCTCATCACCGCCACCGGCTTTCTCGCCGTGCGCGCGCATCTGGTGATGCTCGGCCTCTCGAGCGCCACGTTCGACCTTCAGCAATATCTCGAAGTCGGCGCGCGTTTCCTGGCCTACCTGCCGATCTTCCTCGGCATCGCCTTCCTCTCCCTCGGCCTGGAGACCCTCGTGCGAGGCATCGACTTCCTCGTGGAGCATCCCTTCGTCAGTGCGGGGCTCTTCGCGGCGTGGGCGGGCGGCTACCTCCTTCGCCGCCGGGCGCGAAGCCGGAGCGCGGACGCTCCCTCTCGGCTCGACGCGGGCGTCGCGGCGCTTCGAAAGCGCGGAGCCGCCCTTTTCCGAAACATCTGGCAGCATCCCGGATGGCTCGCCACATTTCTCGTCGTGCAATTCCTCGGCGCCTATCAGCTCACACAAGCGCTGGAGGTCCACAACCTGCTCTTCGCCGCCCCGGGGTCCGTCTCGGAGATTCCCCACACGGCCCTCTCGCTCGTCGGCACCGACACGCTGACGAGGTGGATCCGGGACGGGGAGACCATCCGGGCGTCGCAGTACCTCGGCTGGCTGTTCCTCATCACCATGCTGACGGCGTGGTGGCTCCACCGGGTGCTCACCGGCTACCGCGCCCGCGCGCCCGAGGAGCCGCGCCCGTGGCAGCTCGTGTGGCCGGCCGCCGGGATGATGCTCCTGATCACACAGGTCACTCTTTTGCCGGTCAACTATGGCATCCTGCTCTCCTCCAACCAGTTCCCCGAGGTCTCCCTGACCTACGGCGAACTTCCCCTCGAAGCGCGCCCGGCGGACACCCGCCTCGCCCTTTTGCGAGAGACCGGCGACACCTATTTCGTCTATGCTCCTTCCGAGCGAAAGATATGGTCTCTCTCCCGATCGGACGTGCGCACGCTCCGCTATCACGGCATGATTCCCGTGCTTCGACGCGTGCCGGAAACTCCTCCCCCCGCGAATGACCCCGGCTGTTATGGGAAAGGACGCCCATCGAAATGATCCCGAAGACCCTCCCCGGCCCTGGCGTCATCACTTTATTTATCCTCAGCATAAGAGGCTCGAATATCATGAAAAAGATTTCCTCGAAGCTGCCGTGTCTCGGGATGATGATGGGGATGGTGATGCTGGTTCCGACGGCAGCCCATGCGCAACAGCCGGTCGGCGACATCCGGCGGATGTATGAAGACAACCGGAAGGTTCAATCCACGCGCCGCGCCGTCATCTCCTCGCAGGGCAACCTCTTCTTTGCGAGTGAGGGAGACCCGTTGCGGCTCCAGGACCTCCTGAAGCTGGAGTCCGGCCTGCTCCTGGGCCTGTACGTCGACGGCTTCGGCACGCGGGGGCGCTACAGCTTCGCCTCCGAGCTCGGCGGCATCGACGCCGTCGTGACGGACACGCTTTCGCGGGAAGGCATCTACGAGATCGGCCCCGACCCGCGCCGCCTCAAGGGGCTGGAGTTCGTGCTCCGTAAAGGCCAGATCTTCTTCCAACAGCTCGGCGGCGGGGTGAGCGTACGCGCCGGAGGCACGCTCGCGCACGTCGACGG
>JALSSK010000441.1 GCA_026984335.1 Rhodothermales bacterium | reverse complement strand
CGGGGGCACGGAAGCGCCGCGCGGCATCTGCTGGCACCGATACGCCATCGACGACGAGGGGCTCATCCGCGACGCCCGCATCGTCCCGCCGACCTCGCAAAACCAGAAGCAGATCGAGCGCGACCTCGCCCGCTTCGTCGAGCAAAACCTCGACCTCCCGGACGACGAACTCGAATGGAAGTGCGAGCAGAGCATCCGCAATTACGATCCGTGCATCTCGTGCTCGTGCCATTTCCTCACGCTTCACCTCGACCGGGCATGAACGCGCTCGTCATCGGCGTCGGCAATGAGATGCGGGGCGACGACGGCGCGGGGATCGCCGTGGCGCGCGCGCTCGCCGCGCGGGAGCGGCCCGGCGTTCGGGTGATGGAGGCGTCGGGCGAGGGGGCGGCGCTCGTGGACGCCTGGCGCGACGCCGAAACGGTCATCCTCGTCGACGCGGCCCGGAGCGGCGCGCCGCCGGGCACGATCCATCGCTTCGACGCCGTGAAGGAGCCGATGCCGTCGCGTTTTTTCCACTATTCGACGCACGCTTTCAGCGTGGCCGAGGCCGTCGAACTGGCGCGGGTGCTCGGCGCGCTCCCCCGGCGGCTGCTCGTCTTCGGCATCGAGGGGCGGACGTTCGAGGCGGGCGCGGGGCTCTCGCCCGAGGCGGCGCGCGCGGCGGCGACGGTGACGGCGGAGATCGAACGGATCCTCGCGGGCGAACGGCTCCCTCCCGCCCGCACCCCCTGACGAGTGGGACGGATGCTCGCCGCCGCCGGACCCTTTGCGCGGGGTCGGACGTACGTGAGCCTCTGCGGAATATCATTGGAGCGCTATGATCCGGCAGGAGATCCGGGAACTCGACGTCGGGAAGAAGCACGTTCGCTCGTTCGGCTATCTGGTCGGCGGCGCGCTGATGGCGCTCGCGCTCGTGGGGCTCTGGCGGCGCGGCGGCGCGGCGAACGTGACGGTGTACGCGCTCCTCGGCTCCGGCGGCGCGCTCGCGGCGCTGGCGCTCGCGGCTCCGGCGGCGCTGCGCCCCCTCTATCGCGTGTGGATGGGGCTCGCGCTCGTGCTCGGGTTCGTCATGACGCGGGTGATCCTGACCCTCGTGTTCTTCCTCGTCATCACCCCGGTCGGATGGATCATGCGGGCGCTCGGCAAAGACCCGCTCCACCGCCGTTCCGACCGCTCGGCGGCCTCATACTGGATCGAGAAAACGCCTCCCGATCCCTCGCCGAAGCGGCTGGAGAAGTATTATTGATCGTTAGCGCGTTTGTCCGTTAGAACGTTGAAACGTTGAAACGTTCAACGCCCCAATACCCCAACGCCTTATAAACCTTGAACATCCTCGGGATCTCGTGCTGGTATCATGACGCCGCCGCCTGCCTCGTGCGGGACGGGCGCATCGTCGCGGCGGCGCAGGAGGAGCGGTTCTCTCGGAAGAAGCACGATCCGTCGTTCCCCCGCCGCGCCATCGCGTACTGTCTCCGGGAAGGCGGCATCGACGCCTCCGATCTCGACGTGGCGGCGTTTTACGACAAGCCTTTCCTCAAATTCGAGCGCCTCCTCGAAACGTACGTGGCCACGGCGCCGAAGGGGCTCCGCTCGTTCGTCAAGGCGATGCCGCTCTGGCTCAAGGAAAAGCTGTGGATCCCGGACCTGATCGCGAAGGAACTCGACTATGGCGGGCCGATCGTTTTCCCCGAGCATCAC
>JALSSK010000440.1 GCA_026984335.1 Rhodothermales bacterium | reverse complement strand
GGCGGCGGGGCTCCGAGCGCGCAGCCTGCGGCCCGGCGACCGCGTGGCGATGCTTTTTCCACCCGGCATCGAATATCTCACGATCATGCTCGCCCTCTTCCGGCTCGGGGCGACGGTGTGCCCGCTGAGCACGAGGTTGCCGGAGCGAGGCGTCAGGGAAGGGCTCCGTATCTTCGGCGCGCGCGCCCTGATCACCTCGAAATCCTTGCTCATCCCGGAAGTGGAAGTTCTTGCTCCGTCCGAATGCCTCGCCGGTGGAGCGCCGCAGGCGAGGCTCCATGCCCATTTTGAGCTTCACCGGCCGGCCACAATCGTGTTTACTTCCGGCAGTACGGGCGCGCCGAAAGCCGCCGTTCACTCATTCGGAAACCACTTTTTCAGCGCGCTGGGTTCGAATCGGAACCTTCCGCTTTCGCCGGATAGCCGGTGGTTGCTTTCTCTGCCGCTCTATCACGTCGGCGGGCTGGCGATTGTCTTTCGTTGTCTCCTCGCCGGGGCCGCCGTGGCGCTTCCGGGCCGCGCGCCGATGGGCGAGGCGCTTCGCAGGCTTGGCGTCACGCACGTCTCGATGGTTTCCACCCAGCTCCGGCGGTTCCTCCGGGAGGGGGGCGGCGGGCGCGATGGTTTGCGTGCGGTCCTCCTGGGCGGGAGCGCCATCCCGCCGGGCTTGATCGAGGCGGCGCACGAAGGAGGGCTCCCGCTTCATACCTCGTACGGACTCACCGAGATGGCCTCACAGGTGACGACGACGCCCCCCGGCGCGCCCCTCGAGACGCTCATGACCTCGGGCCGCACGCTGCCCTACCGCGAACTCCGCCTCGCCGGCGACGGTGAAGTGCTCGTCCGGGGGGAGACGCTCTTCCTCGGCTACGTGACGGACGGCGACGTGCGCCTTCCCCTCGACGACGAAGGGTGGTTTCACACCGGCGACCTCGGGGCACTCGATGAAGACGGGTATGTGCGCATCCTCGGGCGAAAGGATCACCTGTTCATTTCGGGTGGGGAAAACATTCAGCCCGAGGCCATCGAGCGCGCACTCTGCCGCATCGAGGGCGTGACGCGCGCCGTCGTGACGCCGAAGCCGGATGAGGAGTTCGGCGCGCGCCCGGTGGCTTTCGTGGAGGTTGCCCCCGGTGGTCCCTCGGTCGAGGAGCTTCAGGCGAGGCTTTCAGAGGAACTGCCGCGCTTCATGCTTCCGGTGCGTTACCTTCCCTGGCCCGAGGGCGGCGGTCAAAAAGGGCTCAAAGTCGACAGGGCCTTTTTCCGGTCGCTCGTCCTGCCTCAGACGGGAGCAAAGGAGCCCAATTAAAGTTCTCAATGCCGTTCGTCGATACCTCAAGCCGCTGTCTCAGCCACCGATGGAACACCTACCTGAAACGCATTTGCGGAGACCGTCCTGATTTTTTGAAAGCGGTTCCGGGAATGGTTCACGACCCCTACAATTGATCCGAAAGTCGATGATCTCAACGATAAAAACCGAACTTCAGGGCGAGCGGGTATTGTTGACCCCCCTGCAAATCGAGAATATCTATACGCATTTCGCCTGGAACAACGACCCTGAGCTCAACATGCTCGACAGCGAACTCCCGTTCGTCGAGGAATCCTTCGGGGACTTCAAGCGCCGGTTCGAGGGTTTGCTCTTTCATCCTTCGATGAACAGTCAGGACTTCGAGATCCACGACGAGGAAGGGAAGCTCATCGGAGTCGTCGAGATTTCGGACATCAGCGATCACAATCGCCACTGTTCCGTCAGCCTCACCATCGGCGACCGCGCGTACTGGGGCAAGGGATACGGCCGAGATGCGATGCAAGTGATTCTCGACTATTGTTTCGGCGTATTGAAGATGCACCGCCTCACGGCGGAAGCGTTCGAATACAACGATGCGTGGAAACGTCTGGTCGAAGGGATGGGGTTCCACGAAGAGGGCACGATACGCGACTTCGTGTTCCGCGAGGGTCGGTACTGGGATAAGCACCTCTATGCCCTGCTCGATACCGATTATTCCTCGATGGGCCGGATGCCCGGGCCCACGGATTGAGGGTTCGGTGCGAGCCTTTTCCCCGGGAGGGAGGAAAGAAAAAAGAGGGCGCTGACCATGATAGGCAGCGCCCTCTTGCGTTGTTTGCCGGGGAGGCTTACCGGTGGATGTCGGTCACATCGAGAAAGGGAGAGAACCACCTCGGGCCCGAAGGACGTTCATCAACCTTTTGCAGCCGTTCGAGCCAGAAGACGAGAATGTCGTCCTGGAATTCGGGTTGAATGCTGTTGTTGAGGACCTCCTCGAGCATCCATTCGACCGGCTTTGGTTGGTCGAAGGCCTCGGAGAGCACTTTCATCAGCCCGGGTTCTCCGAGCATTTCGCCCGAGCGCATCTGCTGTTCGACGAGGCCGTCGGTATACGTCACGAGCGCGCTGTGGGGAGGCATCTCGATGGTGGTGTCCTTGAACTGGGCGTGCGGATTCAAGCCGAGGACGAGATCGCTGTAGGTGACCACCTTCGTCTCTTCCCGGGTAACGAGAAGCGGGCGACAGTGGCCGGCATTCGTATACGTGATCCGGTTTTCCTGCGGCTCCCAGCGCATGAGCAGGAGTGAGGCGAACGTTTCCTCCATCGGCGGATCTTCCATGAGCACCTGGTTGACGCGCGTCATGAGTTCCGCGGGGGAGTGCGTCGTCTTGAGCATCGCGTGGAGGATGCTCCGCATGTAGGCGAGGAAGCTGAAGGCGTAAAACTTGGCTTGCAACCCTTTGCCCATCACGTCGCCGATAGTGATGAAGTAGACGCCCGGTTCGGCTTCCGTCCAGTCGAAGAGGTCGCCGCCGCCGTGTTCGCGCGGGTGGTTGTGGAAGAACGTGCGGTAGCCGGGCGCCTGCGGCAGACTCTTCGGCATGAGACGCTTGGAGAAGTCTTCCCCGATGCGGGCGTCGAGTTGGGTCTGGTAAAGGTTGGCGCGTTCGAGGAGGCGCTCCACGCGGGTGAGCAATTGCTCGATGTCGAACGGTTTCGTGATGTAGTCGTCGACGCCGGTCCGCATGCCTTTCAGACGACTCTGTTCGTCTGCCTTGGCCGTCAGGAAGATGAACGGAATGGCGCGCGTCTCTTTGCGTTCTTGCAGCGCAGCCTGGAGGGCGAAGCCGTCCATCCTGGGCATCATGATGTCCGAGATGATCAGGTCGGGCAGGCGTTCGGCAATCTTGTCGAGCGCTTCTTCCCCGTTCGCCGCAGTGCGGACGTCGTATTGCTTGCTGAGGCGGTATTCCAGCAGCCTCAACAGCGTGTGCTCGTCTTCTACGACTAAAATGGAATAGGAAGCCATGGATCCTGATCTGCGGAGACGGAAAATTCAAGACAGTGCCACCCTCTCTCAACGCGGCTGTAAGAAAGATGCTCCGTACAAGCTTCGATCATCAGAAGGCCCATGCCGCGCTCGGGCAACGTTTCAAGCATCGATTCTCGTATACGCAAATTGGTGTCGAGGTCAAACCCGGCGGAATTGTCTCGGATGGCGCAATGGACACTTTTCCCGTTGGGGACGATGTCGATCAGGATTTGTGGCTCCCGATCCTGAAAATCTGCATGTTGCACAAGGTTGGCGACCCATTCGTGAATCGCCAGGCGGAGCATGTGCAGGGTGTCGTCCTCGAAGACGGGAGGGAAAATCCCCTCGGCCTTCCAGTGATCGACCAGCGTGTGTACGCGCTCGATGACTGCGTTCAGATCGCTAAAGCGATACGTGACGGCGTCCATATCACTACAGGACAGGTGGTAGGTGGAAACCGGCGGGCGGGGCGTTCCGAGAGACGGCGCTCCGGTTCGGATCATACGAGGGCTTCACGGGCCGCATCGACCGTCGGGAACTGTCGGAACACCTTGTACGTGCGTGTCAACTGCACGACCACTTGTACGGGCCGGGAGACCGACGCGAAGACGACCTGGCCTTCGAGCGGAGAGACCTGTCGATAGAGCGAGAAAATCGAACCGAGGCCGGTCGAGTCAAGGATGCCCGTGTCCGAGAAGTCGAGGATGAAGTTGCGGACGCCCTTGCGAACCTGATCCTGACACGCGCTTTTAAACTCGGATGCGTTGCGGAAATCCAGCGCTTTTCCGATACGGATAATCACGGTTTCCTGATTGACGGGTTCGACCGAGAAGCTCATTGTGGATACTGGCATGACGGAGAGGGTCTGGTTTGGAACACAATGCCTGCGATGTGTTATCGGCGACGTAGATGGAAACTAAAGCAGCCACAGGAGTGGCTCCGTCTCCGGCTGGTGCGATGCGGTTATCGAACGGATGCGCGGCAACGGAGGGAAGACGTCGGCCCAACATCGTATGCAGGCTATCACAAAGAGCAAGCCAGACTGCCTGCGCGGCGCGGTGTGGAACCAGGGTGGGAAAAAGCGAAACCCTTCTTCGGAATTTCCTCGATCGAAACTATCTTCAAAAGAGGCGGCGTTCGATAGGAAACGCCGCGTTCGACCGATGGAACGGGCCGGGACAAGGGATGTTTACGCCGGAATAAAACCGATTTCAGGATGAAAAGAAAGTTTCGGGCGGGCATTTTAGGGGCGACGGGAGCCGTCGGGCAAAAATTCGTCGAGTTGCTCGAGGGGCATCCGTGGTTCGAGATCACGGCGCTGGCGGCTTCCGAGCGTTCGGCGGGGAAGCCGTATCGCGAGGCGGTGAACTGGATCGGAGCGGGTGAGATACCGGCAGGTATTGCCGCGATGACGGTCGAAAGTGCCACGCCGGACCTCGAGTGCGACTTCGTTTTTTCTGGGCTGGATGCAGCGGTGGCGGGGGACCTCGAAGAGCGTTTCGCACGGGCGGGCTATCCCGTCCTCTCGAACGCCCGGAACCACCGGATGGACCCGGTGACGCCGCTCCTCATTCCGGAAGTCAACCCGGATCATACGGCGCTGATCGAACGGCAGGCGTGGGGCGACGGCTTCATCGTGACGAACCCGAATTGCTCGACCGTCGGGCTGGTGTGCGCCCTTCGCCCGCTCGTGGATGCCTTCGGGGTGGAGGCCGTCCAGGTGACCACGTTTCAGGCGCTCTCCGGGGCCGGCTATCCCGGGGTCTCCGCGCTCGACATCGTGGGCAACGTGACGCCGTACATCGGAGGGGAGGAGGAGAAGATGGCTTCGGAGCCGCGCAAGCTCCTCGGCGCCCTTGCCCCCGAAGGCATTGTTCCGCTCGACGTCGCCATCAGCGCGCAGTGCAACCGCGTGCCCGTGCTCGAAGGGCACCTGGAATGCGTCTCGGTGAAGTTGAGACGTCCTGCCTCTCCCGAGGACGCCCGGCGCGCCTTCCTTGATTTCCGGAACCCCCTTGCGGATCGGAGCCTTCCCACGGCGCCGGAGCGTTTCCTCGAAGTCTTCGACGATCCCCGCTTCCCTCAGCCCCGGCGTCACCTCGACCTCGGCGGGGGCATGACCGTTTCCATCGGCCGCATCCGTCCCTGCGAGGTGCTCGACCTCAAGTTCGTCGTGCTCGTGCACAACACCATCCGGGGCGCGGCGGGCGGCGCGGTGCTCAACGCCGAACTGCTCGTCAGCCAGGGCTATCTCAAACACCGGAAGCAAACCCTCACGGTGTGAACCTTCCATCCGTCGCGGGCGTCTCCCGCGGGGGGCATCCGTCGGGGACTCTCCATGACGAAAACGATTACGGTGCGCCGCGCGCGGCGAGAGGATGAGGCCACGCTGGCTTTCCTGTGGATCCAATTCCTTCAGGAGCAGACCGCCCTCGACCCTCGCTTCGCCATGGCGGAAGATGCGCTCGAACGGTGGCGGAACGACTTCCCGATGTGGCTCAACGACGGGTCGCGCCGGATCTTCGTCGCGGAGGCGGAGGGCCTCGTCGGCTTCGTGACGGCGCATCGGTGGTGGCCGCCGCCCATCTATGAAGAAGCCTCGGAAGTGTACGTGGACGAGCTGTACGTGGCGCCCGCATCCCGCCGGAGCGGCGTCGGACGGCGGCTCGTCGAGGCCGTGAAGGCATGGGGCGGATCGCTCGGGGCGGACCGCCTGCGCCTGGGCATGCTCGCCGCGAACGAGAACGGCTTGCTTTTCTGGAAAAGGGTCGGCGCCCGTCCGTTTTCCGTCACCTTGACCATCGACCTCGAAGCGCAGCCGGGCGTCTCCGGAACGCCGAAGCGGAAGCTCGGATTTTGAAGGGAACATAGGCAAACGCTCCCCGGTTTTCATGCGGCAGTCCGGCCCGGCCATTTGAGGTTTCTGTGGAGCTTTGGGGAGGGCTTGACAAGCGGGGCCGAAAGTTTGTATCATTTCGCCCCCTGGAAAAAGCGGGTGTAGCTCAGTGGTAGAGCATCACGTTGCCAACGTGAGGGTCGTGAGTTCGAATCTCATCACCCGCTCCGGTCGCCCTCAGATCGTCATATCGGCGGTTTGAGGGCTTTTTTTTTTGATCGAGAGATGCTTATGAAGTCCGATTTCTGGGATCAACGCTTCGGCTCGGACGCGTATGCCTATGGCGTCGCCCCGAACACGTTTCTCGCCGAGACCCTGCCCGCCCTCGTGCCGCTGCCCGCCGATGTGATCGAGCTCGGCGCGGGAGAGGGGCGAAACGCGGTCTTTTTCGCAGAGCAAGGCTATCGCGTGACGGCGCTCGACTATTCGCGCGCGGGCATCGAGAAGACGCAACGGCTGGCGGCGTCCCGGGGCGTTGCGGTGGAGACCATCCACGCGGACGTGCTCCGGTGGCGGCCGGAGCGCCGGTGGGACGCCGTGCTCCTCTCTTTCCTTCATCTGCCGCCTCCGGCCCGGCCCGCATTGTACCGGAAGATCCGGGAGATCCTCGCGCCGGGCGGTGCGCTCGTGGCGGAGTGGTTCCGGCCCGAGCAGATCACCGAAGGACACAAGAGCGGCGGCCCGCCTCGCCTCGAAATGATGGTGACCGAAGAGGAACTGCGGGCGCATTTCCCCGAGGCCGGCATCCGAAGGCTCGAGTCCGTCACGCGAACGCTCGATGAGGGCGCGCATCATGCCGGGTCGGCGGCCGTGGTGCGGCTCGTCTGGCAGGCGCCGGAATAATTGCTTCACCCGCGTGATCGGACGGGCAACACCCCCTATATTCTCCTTCCGCGCGTGATCACGACGGGCAACCCGGGACAGAGAAGACGATCGGTTTATGAGCAGCGTACGAAAGCATCTTGTTCGAGACTTCCCTTCATGGCGCGTGACGGTGTGGGTCGCCCTGTTCGTGGCGATGTGCGGCCGTCCGCCGGAACCCGCGCATACGGCCCGCGCACAGCCGACGCCGGATGACGCCCCCGGTCTCGTGATCGACTCGCTCGGCTTCGCGTTCGTCTCGATCGCCCCCGGTTCCTTCATGATGGGCTATGACGAGGGCAAGAAGTACGAAGCGCCGGTGCACGAGGTGACGCTCACGAAACCCTTCGAGATCGGGAAATACGAGGTGACGCAGCGGCAGTGGAAGGCCGTGATGGGGACCGAGCCGTGGATCGGAAAGCAGTATGCCGAGATCGGGGACGAGGCGCCGGCGCAGGCTATCAGCTGGCTGACGGCGCAGTCCTTCCTCAGACGTCTCAATGCGAGCGACACCCTGCACACCTATCGCCTGCCGACGGAGGCCGAATGGGAGTACGTCGCCCGCGCGGGCACGGACTACAAATGGGGATACACGGACGTCGCCGATTCACTCTGCGCGTATGCGAACATCGCGGATCTCAGCGCGAAGGAGAAGTTTCCTGAGTGGGACAGCGCCCCGTGTACGGACGGCTTCGCGATGGCGGCGCCCGTGGGGCGGCTGCGCCCGAACGCGTGGGGCGTGCACGACATGATCGGGAACGTGTGGGAGTGGGTCGCGGACTGGTTCGGGCCGTATCCCGACGGCCCGGCGACCGACCCGAAGGGACCGTCCGATGGCGACCGCCGCGTCCTCCGGGGCAACAGCTGGGACGCGCTCGTGGGAGCAGCGCGCGTCTCGAACCGGTTCGTCATGGATCCGAGGGAGCGCTCCGTGCTCTTCGGCTTTCGAATCGTGC
>JALSSK010000439.1 GCA_026984335.1 Rhodothermales bacterium | reverse complement strand
TCTCCGGCCCCGCCGTCGCCTCCCGCCCTCCATCCGGCGGAGCGTTCGGCGGAGGCTTCGTCGCCGGCGGCACGCCCCGATCGGCCCGCGCGCGTAGCGAAGAAGGAGGCGGTCCTCGCGTCGCCGTCCGCCGAGGAGGTCGGCGACGGCGTCCTCGTCCGGGGGGAGACGGTGGGGCAGCGCCTCGATGGGGGGGCGTGGGCGGTGGGGCTGCTCATGCTCTGGGCGTTCGGAGCACTGCTGGCCTCGACGCGGCTTTTGGGCGGGGCGTTCTGTTTGCGTTGGGTTGCTCGTCATGCCGAAATCGAATCCGGGGCCGGATGGCAAACCCTCGTCGATGAGCTTGCCGGGCGTTTGCGCGTCGGTCGGGGGGTGCGTCTGCTGCGGAGTCGCCGCACGACGATGCCCATGACGTGGGGCATCCTGCGGCCGGTGATCCTGTTGCCTGCCGGAGCCGAAGACTGGACCGAAGAACGCCGAAGGTGCGTGCTCATGCACGAGATGGCGCACATCAAGCGGTGGGATTGCCTGACGCAGTCACTGGCGCAGCTCGCGTGTGCGGCGCAATGGTTCAATCCGCTGGTCTGGGCGGCGGCGCGGCGGTTGCGCGTCGAGCGTGAGAAAGCGTGCGACGACCTCGTGCTGAGCTACGGCGCCCGGCCCTCGCGCTATGCCATGCATCTGCTCGAGGCGGCCCGTGCGTTCCGTGCGTCCCGGCTCTTGCCGCTCGGCGCGGTGTCCATGGCCCGGCCCTCACAGCTCGAAAGCCGGGTGCGCGCCATTCTCGACCCGTCGCTGCGGCGGCGCGGCATAGGAACCCGCGCGATGTGGGGCACGCTGGCGCTCGCCCTCCTCGTGTTGATGCCCCTGGCCGCCATCACCCCATGGGCGACGCCCACGCGGGCCGGAGACCGCGCCGTGTCGGTCGCCGGCGTGCAATGGGCGCCCCCGCCGATCACGCCCGACCTCCAACCTGTGCACAGCCGTTTGCCGAAACCGTCTCCGCCCAACGTCGCGGAGCGGACAAAGACCGTGAAGCGTCTCCTCGCGGCGCTCGAAGACCCGGATCCGGCCGCCCGTCGAGACGCAGCCTATCGGCTTGGCAATGTGAGGATCGAACGGGCAATCCCGTCGCTCGCGGAGGTCCTCTCCTCCGATCCGTCTCCTCGGGTGCGTCGGGTGGCCGCGTGGGCCCTCGGCGAAATCGGCGGTTCGGGAGCAACGAAGAGCCTCACGCGCGCCCTTGCATACGACCGAGCGGCTTCGGTGCGCGCCAAAGCCGCCCGGGCCCTCGGCGAGATCGGGGACGCCTGCGCCGCCGACGCGCTCCGGCGCGCCCTTGACGACGCCGCACCCGCCGTGCGTCGCCGTGCCGCGTGGGCCCTCGACGAGATCGTCGGAAAGCCGCAAAAGCTCGACGCTCGAACGGACGTTCCTCTCGACGAAGATCGCGATGCGCTCGAGACGCGCGCCTCTGCCGCTCGAGATCGGAGCGCCGAGCGGCAGAGCCGGAACCGTTCACGAGAAGCACGGCTCGCCTATCCGGACGGGACCGAGACGTTTCCGGAGAACGTCCTCCAGCAAAACCTTGAAGCCGCTTTCGACAAGGCCTTCGGAGCGGACTTTGAAGCCGCTTTCGACAAGGCCTTCGGAGCGGACTTTGAAGCCGCTTTCGACAAGGCCTTCGGAGCGGACTTTGAAGCCGCTTTCGACAAAG
>JALSSK010000438.1 GCA_026984335.1 Rhodothermales bacterium | reverse complement strand
GACGTACCGGGCCTCACCCGCCACGGCCCGGACGACCGCCTCGCCGTCGCCCCGGTCGGGCGCGGCGGTGAAGGCGATCCACGCGCCGTCGTCCGAGATCACGGGGTCGTGGATGGTCCGGAAGCGCATCAGGTCGGTGAACGTGAGCGGGCGTTTCTCCTGTGCGAGGAGCGGGTGCGCCAGGCAGAGGGCGAGGGCGAAGAGCGGCCACAGACGGCGCACGCGCGGGAAGCGAAACGGGTTCATGAGCGGGGGAAACTGCGTGGGACGGATCGAGGGCTGGGAAAGAGAATAAACCCCGTCGCCCGGATGCGCAAGAAAGACCCGTGACCGGCGCGGGATTCCCCGGCCGTTGCCTTGACATTTCATCGTGAAAACCTTTACATACGGGCGGCCGCACCAGCCTTGCGGTCGTCCGGTCTCCCCTTCCGCCCCGCGCGTTCCGCGCCGCCCTGCCGGAACGCCGCCCCAACCCGCGAATCGTATGGATCGATCCCTGAGCGCGCGCCTGAGCCTGATGATGTTCCTTCAGTTCTTCGTCTGGGGCGCGTGGTACACCACGGTTGCCGTCTACATGAACAACCACGGCATGGGCGACCTGACGCACTGGCCGTACACGGTCAACCCCATCGCCGCCATCGTCGCGCCGTTCTTCCTCGGCCTCGTCGCCGACCGGTACTTCGCCACGGAGAAGGTGCTCGGCGTGCTCCATGTGCTCGGCGGGGCGGTCATGCTCGTGACGCCGCAGACGAGCGGGACGCCCGTCGTGTTCATCCTTTTGCTCCTGCTCTACAACCTGTGTTACATGCCCACGCTCGGGCTGACGAACTCGCTCGCCTTCCACCACATCGACGATCAGGAGAAGCAGTTCCCGCGCATCCGCGTCTTCGGCACGCTCGGGTGGATCGTGGCGGGGCTCTTCGTGAGCTTCGTGCTGGGGCGGTTCGTGGCGGAGAACGTCTTGCCCGAGCAGACGGCGCTGCCGCTCTATACGACGGGCTTCGCCAGCATTTTGCTCGGCCTCTACAGCTTCACGCTCCCCCACACGCCGCCCGTCGCCGCCGGGCAGAAAGTGTCGGTGCGAAGCATCCTCGGCCTCGACGCCTTCGAGAAGCTCGGCAGCAAGCCGTTCTACGTCTTCATCGCCGCCTCGCTGCTGATCTGCATACCGCTGGCGGCCTACTACAACTTCACGCAGATCTTCCTCGAAGCCACCGGCTTCAAGAACATCGCCGGGACGCAGACGCTCGGGCAGATGTCGGAGGTGATCTTCATGCTGCTCATGCCGTTTTTCTTCGTCCGCCTCGGCGTGAAATGGATGCTGGCGGTGGGCATGGGCGCGTGGGTGCTTCGGTACGTGCTCTTCGCCGTGGCCGCCCCTGCCTCGGTTTTCTGGATGATCATCCTCGGCATCCTGCTCCACGGCATCTGCTACGATTTCTTCTTCGTCACCGGCCAGATCTACGTGGACAAGAAGTCGACGGCGGACATTCGCGGGCAGGCGCAGGGGTTCCTCGTCTTCATCACGTACGGCGTGGGCATGCTCATCGGGGCGCAGGTGGCGGGCAACCTGTACAACGTTTTCCTCGGGGACGCGGGCGCGCTCACGCTCGATCAGTGGCAGAGCTTCTGGTTCATCCCCGCCGCCTTCGCCGCCGCCGTGATGGTCTTCTTCATCCTGACGTTCAACGACCGGGTCGCGCCGGAGGAGGTCGCCCCAATGGCGCAGCCCGCCCCGGAGACACCGGTCGAGCCCGCCCCGTGACGCCTGACGCGGCCAACGTGTGATTCGCGTTAGCGCGTTCAACGTTTTAACGTTCTAACTTTCCAACTTTCCAACCCTTCAACCACCCTCATGAACCGAAGAGAAGCCATCAAACGGGTGGGTCTGCTCTGCGGCGGCGCGCTCTATGCGCCCGCGGTAGCGAGCCTGCTCTCCGGCTGCCGGACCGGCGGCGAGGCGGCGTTCGTCCCGCGCACCCTCACGCCCGAACAGAACGACCTTGTCGTCCACCTGACCGAGATGATCCTCCCCGCCACCGACACGCCGGGCGCGAAGGCCGCCCGCGTCAACGCGTTCATCGACCTCATCCTGACCGACTGGGCCCCCGACGAAGACCGCGAGCATTTCCTCGCCGGCCTCGCCGACGTGGACGCCCGGAGCCGGGACGCGCACGGCGTCGCCTTCCTCGAAGCCGCGCCCGAAGCGCAGCTCGCGATGATGCGGGCGATGGAGGAGGAGGCGCTCGCCGCGCCCCCGAACGAGGCCCTGCCGCCGTTCTTTGCCATGCTCAAACAGTTGACCCTGCTCGGCTATTATACCTCCGAGATCGGCGCGACGGAAGAGCTTCAGTGGCTGGCCGCGCCGGGCCGGTACGACGGCTGCCTCCCCCTCGACGAAGTCGGGCGCGCCTGGGCATAAACAATTTAAATTCAACAGGATGCACATCGGCGCGCATCCCACACATTCCTATCGAGATCATGTACGAAAACATCCACATCCGGGCGCGTGAGGAATACGACGCCATCGTGGTCGGCTCCGGCATCACCGGCGGGTGGGCGGCGAAAGAGCTGACCGAGAAAGGGCTCAAGACGCTCGTGCTCGAACGCGGACGCAACGTCGTCCACGGCAAGGACTACGTCACCGAACACAAGGGAAACTGGGAGTTCAAGTTCCGGGGCCTCGGGGACCGAAAGAAGATGGAGGCGGAGTATCCGATCCAGAGCCGGGGCGGCCCGGTGCGCGAGGACAACATCCACTTTTTCATCAAAGACAAGGAGTACCCATACATCGAGGTCAAGCCTTTCACGTGGATCCAGGGCAATCAGCTCGGCGGGCGCTCGCTCACGTGGGGCCGGCAGTCGTACCGGTGGAGCGACCTCGACTTCGGGGCCAACCTCCGCGAAGGCATCGCCGTGGACTGGCCGATCCGGTACGAGGAGATCGCGCCGTGGTACGATTACGTGGAGGACTTCGTCGGCATCAGCGGGCAGCCGGAGGGGCTCCCGCAACTGCCCGACAGCCGCTTCCTCCCGCCGATGGCGCTCAACTGCGTGGAGCAGAAGGTGCGCGACGACATCAAGGCGCACTTCCCCGAGCGGACGATGACCATCGGGCGCACGGCCATCCTCACGCGGCCCCACCGGGGACGGGCGGCGTGTCACTATTGCGGCCCGTGCTCGCGCGGATGCACCCCCGGCGCGTACTTCTCCAGCCTCAGCTCGACGCTCCCCGCCGCCCGCGCCACGGGCAACCTCACCATCCGCCCGAACAGCCTCGTCCACAGCATCATCTACGACGAGGAGAAGGACCGCGCCACCGGCGTCCGCGTCATCGACACCGAGACGAAGGAGATGCACGAGTACTATGGGCGCATCCTCTTCCTGTGCGCCTCCACGCTCAACTCGACGAAGATCCTGCTCAACTCGAAGACGTCGCGCTTCCCGAACGGCCTCGGCAGTTCGAGCGGCGAACTCGGCCACAACCTCATGGACCACCACTTTCAGGTCGGCGCTTTCGGGGAGATGCCGGGCTTCGAGGACAAGTACTATTTCGGCGTGCGGCCCAACGGCATCTACATCCCCCGCTATCGCAACATCGACGCGAAGACGAAGCAGGCCGACTTCGTGCGGGGCTACGGCTATCAGGGCGGCGCGAGCCGCTCGAGCTGGCGGCGCGGCATGGACACGCCGGGCTTCGGCGCGGACTTCAAGCACGGCCTCCGCGAGCCGGGCCCCTGGCAGATGTTCCTCATCGCTTTCGGCGAGATGCTCCCGCGCCACGAGAACCACGTCTCGCTCGACCCCGAGCGCACCGACCCCTGGGGCATCCCGCTCCTTCGCATCGACTGTTCGTACGGCGAGAACGAGATGGCGATGCGCCGCGACATGGCCGTGCAGGCCGCCGAGATGCTCGAAGCCGCCGGATGCCGAAACATCGAGACGTACGACCGCTACGTGGAGGGCGGCATCGGCGCAGAGCCGGGTCTCGGCATCCACGAGATGGGCGCCGCCCGCATGGGCCGCGACCCGAAGACCTCCGTCCTCAACGCCCACAACCAGGTCCACGACGCGCCGAACGTCTTCGTCACCGACGGCGCGTGCATGACCTCCTCGGCCTGCCAGAACCCCTCGCTCACGTACATGGCCCTCACCGCCCGCGCCGCCGACTACGCCGTGGCCGAAATGAAACGCGGCAACCTGTGACGGCCGCATCCCCGACCCTCATGAACCGACGAACGTTCCTTCACACTTCGGCGGCGGCCCTCGGCGGGCTGGCGCTCGGAGGATGCGCCCGCGAGAATACCGACGCCGCCCGCGAGGCAAGCATACCCGGCCACCGGCTCGAACGCATCGGCCTTCAACTCTACACCGTGCGCTCCCTCCTGGAGCAGGACTTCGCGGGCACGCTCGAAAAGGTGGCGGCGATCGGCTATAAAGAGGTCGAGTTTGCCGGATACTACGGGCACGGCCCCGAGGACGTGAAGGCGCTCCTCGGGCGGCTCGGCCTCGACGCCCCCTCCACACACGTGCTCCTCGACGCCCTCGCCCCCGACGCCCTCGAGGCCACCGTGACGAACGCCGTCGCCATGGGGCATCGGTACGTCGTCATGGCCTGGCTCGCCGAGGACCAGCGCGCCTCGCTCGACGACTACCGCCGCCACGCCGAGTGGTTCAACCGGGCGGGCGAGGCGTGCCGGGAAGCCGGACTCCGGTTCGCCTATCACAACCACGACTTCGAGTTCATGGACCTCGACGGGGTGCGCCCGTACGACCTCCTCCTCGCCGAGACCGACCCGGAGCTCGTGAAGATGGAACTCGATCTGTACTGGATCACGAAGGCCGGAGCCGACCCGCTGGACTACTTCGAGCGGCATCCGGGGCGCTTCCCGCTGTGCCACGTGAAGGACATGGCCGCCGACGGCGAGATGACCGAGGTGGGCGCGGGAACGATCGACTTCGCGACCCTCTTCGCCCATGCGAGCGAGGCCGGGCTGATGCACTACTTCGTCGAGCACGACCATCCCGCCGACCCGATTGCGAGCATCACAGCGAGCTTCGCCTACCTCAGTAAACTGACGTTTTGACATCCGTTCCAACGTTCGAAGGTTGAACGTTTATCCCCCTAACGCACATACGAATGCCTCTCGGAAGAAAACTGCGGTACGGAATGGTCGGCGGCGGGCCGGGCGCGTTCATCGGAGCCGTCCACCGGCGGGCCGCCGCGCTCGACGGCGAGATGGAACTCACGGCGGGCGCGTTCTCCTCGGACCCCGACAACTCCCGCCGGATGGGCGCGGCGCTTTTCCTCGACCCGCGCCGCGTCTACGGCTCGTATGCGGAGATGGCCGAGCGGGAGGCGGCGCTCCCGGCAGGCGAACGCATCGACTTCGTGTCCATCGTCACGCCGAACCACCTGCACTTCTCCGTGGCGAAGGCGTTCATCGAAGCGGGCTTCCACGTGGTCTGCGACAAGCCGATGACCACCACGCTCGAAGACGCCGAAGCGCTCTGCCGTCTGGTGAAGGCGCGCGACGTAGTCTTCGCGCTGACGCACAACTACACCGGCTACCCGATGGTCAAGCAGGCGCGCGCGATGGTGCGCGAGGGGGTCCTCGGCACGGTGCGGAAAGTCATCGTCGAATACCCGCAGGGGTGGCTGGCGCGGCCCATCGAGCGGGAGGGACAGAAGCAGGCCGCCTGGCGCACCGACCCGAAGCTGGCCGGCGCGGGCGCCCTCGGCGACATCGGCACGCACGCCGAGAACCTCGCGCGGTACGTGACCGGGCTGGAGATGGAGGCCCTCTGCGCCGAGGTGACGACGTTCGTCGAGGGCCGCGCCGTCGATGACGACGTGAGCATGCTCATCCGCTATGTGGGCGGCGCGCGCGGGATCCTCCACGCCTCGCAGATCTGCGTCGGCGAAGAGAACGGGCTGAACCTCCGCGTCCACGGCACGGAGGGGTCGCTCCGGTGGTTTCAGGAGAAGCCGAACGTCCTGTATCACCGCACGGCGGACGGTCCCGAGCGGATCCTCAAACGCGGCAATGCCTACCTCGCGCCCATCGCCCTGCACAACACGCGCCTGCCGCCCGGCCATCCCGAGGCGTTCTTCGAGGCCTTCGCGAACGTGTACCGGAACGCCGGGCGCGCCATCGCCGCCCGCCTCGCCGGAGCGGAACCGCACCCGTTCGACCGCGACTTCCCGACCGCCGCCGACGGCGCCGTGGGCGTGCACTTCATCCGGACCGCGCTCGAGAGCGGACGCCGCCGCGCGTGGGTGGACGCCCGGTACACCCCGCCCGCCTGACCGGCCTTTCGCCGGGAGGTTTCTCTCGCCCGTTTTCGGTACTTTCCCGGAAACGCGCCGCGCCCTTCGTCTTTCAAAAAAATCCGCTTCGACATGGGACGACCCGTCACACTTTTCACCGGCCAGTGGGCCGATCTTCCGCTGGCGACCCTTGCCGAGAAGGCCGCTTCGTGGGGCTATGACGGCCTCGAACTCGCCTGCTGGGGCGATCACTTCGACGTGCGCCGGGCGCTCGAAGACGACGCCTATTGCGAGGGCCGCCGCGAGCTCCTCGCCCGGCACGGGCTGAAGGTCTATGCGATCTCGAACCACCTCGTCGGGCAGGCCGTGTGCGACCTCATCGACGAGCGGCACGAGGCCATCGTGCCGCCGCACGTGTGGGGCGACGGCAACCCGGTGGGCGTGCGCCGCCGGGCCGCCGAGGAGATGCAGGCCACCGCCCGCGCCGCCGCCCGCCTCGGCGTCCCCGTCGTCAACGGCTTCACCGGCAGCAGCATCTGGCGCCTGCTCTACGGCTTCCCCCCCGTCAGCGAGGCTGCCATCGAGGCGGGCTTTGCCGACTTCGCCGCGCGGTGGAACCCCATCCTCGACGCCTTCGACGAGGCCGGCGTCCGCTTCGCCCTCGAAGTGCATCCGACCGAGATCGCCTTCGACCTCGTCACCGCCGAACGGGCCCTCGAAGCCGTCGGCTCCCGGGCGGCCTTCGGCTTCAACTTCGACCCGAGCCACCTCGGCTATCAGGGCGTCGATTATGTGGCCTTCCTCGAACGCTTCGCCGAGCGCATCTATCACGTGCACATGAAAGACGTGTGGTGGTCGCACACGCCGCGCGGCTCGGGCGTCTTCGGCGGGCACCTGCCCTTCGGCGACCGGCGGCGATACTGGGACTTCCGCTCCCTCGGACGCGGCTCCATCGACTTCGAGGAGATCATCCGCATGCTCAACCGCATCGGCTATGACGGGCCGCTCTCGGTGGAATGGGAGGACAGCGGCATGGACCGCGAGCACGGCGCCGAAGAGGCGTGCGCCTTCGTCCGCGCCGTCGACTTCCCCCCCTCCGCCGTGGCCTTCGACGCCGCCTTCGCCGAGAAATAGCCCCGGAGATCGTCCATCTTGCGCAAGGTGATCCGCGCCCGATGAAAGCCGGTCCCGGAGGCCGCTCCCCCTTCCCGAGCTCCTTCCCCAAAAAAATGAACGCCCCCTCTCTTCCCGAAAAAGCCGCCGCCGTGGTGATGTTCGTGTTCTTCGTGTACGCGACGGTGGTGCAGTTCAACGATCCGGACCCCTGGGTCTGGGTCCCCCTCTACGGCCTTGCCGCCGTCCTTTGCGTGGGCTACCTCGTGGGCCGCCTGCCCGTGCGCGCGGCGGGTGTGTACACGGCCCTCGTGGTGGTCTACGCGCTGTACCTCGCCGTCCGCCTCGCCTCGCGGCATCTCTTCTTCGACGAGCGCGAGATGGCGGGCATCGTCGAGGAGGGGCGCGAGATGCTCGGCCTCGTCATCGTCGCCGCGTGGACGGGCTTCATGACGTGGCGCACGCGCCGGCGGAAGCGGACGGCCGGGGTGGGGTAAATCTCACCGCACGCGCACGACGCGGCGGACGGCGCGGAAGCCTTCGCCCGAAGCGCGGATCACGTACACGCCCGGCGGCAGGCCCTCGCCCGCGAGGGTGAACGCCCGCGTCGCGCCGCCCGGCAGGACGCCGTCGAACAGCCGCGCCGCCTCGCGCCCGAGCGCGTCGTAGACGCTGACCGTCACGCGGCCCGTGCGCGGCGGCGTCAGGGTAAA
>JALSSK010000437.1 GCA_026984335.1 Rhodothermales bacterium | reverse complement strand
CTCCGTATCCACGTTCTCGGGCCGCCACCGCCGTCCGTTGGCGTCGGCGCGGAGCTTCGTGAAGAGGCGGCTCACCTGCACGTCGTAGAACGAGCGCTCATTGAGCACGTGCGACCATTTGACGTACGAGATGATGTTGTCGTGCGCGTACGTGTTCGCGTTGTCGGGCTGGAGGATGAAGGCGTACTGGAAGCCCGGCTGGATGACGGCGTCGTTGCCCGTCACCTGAAGCATGCGGGTGTTCTGGTTGATCGTCAGCGAGCGCTGATACGAACCCTGCAGGCGCATGCCGGGCTTGAACTCGTAGGTCAGCTTGAGCAGCCCGTTCCACCGGTTGCCCGTGCGCGGGGAGAAGAAATCCGTGCCGACGAGCGAGGAGCGCACCTGGCGGGGCGTGGCCGTCTGCCGGGTGAAGCCGTCGGAGAGTTGCACCTGACCGGAGGCGAAAAAGCGGAGCTTGCCCCGGACGATGGGGCCGCCGAGGTTGAATTCGTAAACCTCTTCCTTGAAGTTGTCATAGGCGTCTTCGTTGACGCCGAAGTTGTCCCGTTTGTGGGAGAAGGAGCCCGCGAAGGTGTCGCCGCCGGATTGTGTCTGCACCGAGACGACGCCGCTCGTGACGTCGCCGAACTCGGCGCCGACGCCGCCGGTGGTGACCTCGATCTCGCTGAAGGCGTTCGAGCCGATGTCGAGGCCGAAGCCGGTGCCGGCGAGCGGGTCCTTGGCCGAGACGCCGTCGACGATGAAGCCGGTCTCGTCGGCGCGCCCGCCCCGGATGTAGAGGCCCGTCGGATCCTGCAGAACACCCGCCTGCGTGGCGACGGCGTCCTGCACGTTGCGCAGCGGCGCGGTGTCGAGTTGCTCGCGCGAGATGGAGGACGAACTCGACGACTGCTCCACGTCGAGCAGGGGTTTCTCCCCGACGACGACGATCTCTTCCTCGGTCGAGAGGACGGCTTCCTCAAGTTCGACGTCGAGCGTGGTCGTCTCGCCGTCACGCACCTCGATGCCGGTGAAGAGCTTCGTCTCGAAGCCGATGTACGAGAACTTGACGGCATACTCGCCCGCCCGCAGGTTGTCGATCACGTATCGTCCGTCGAGGTCGGTGGCGGCGCCGTTGGAGGTGCCCACCACGATCACGTTGACGCCGATGAGCGGCTCGTCGGTCACCGCATCGCGCACCGTCCCGGCGATGCGCCCCTGCCCGAGCGCGGGGACGGCGGCGAGGAAAAGCAGGAGCGGGAGGGCGATCAGTCGTTTCGTCATTTCGGAAAACCGAGGCTTTCGAGCATCAGGTGGATGGCGCGACGGGCGGCCTCGGGGTCGCCGTCGGCGCCGAGGAGCAACGGGGCGCTCGTCTGGTCGTTGATCATCGGCAGCGCGAAAAGCCCCACCCGGCGGTCGGCGCTGATGGAGGCGACGACCTTCGAACCGAACCACGGCCCGGAGCGCCCGCCCTGCCGCGTCAGGTACGTGTAGTCCGCCTCCAGAAGCGGGATCGTGTTGCTCCCGCCGGTGAGATACGGCAGCGTGTTGATCACGAAGGCGGACGTCTGGAGCTCCGGCATCGCTTCGCCGAGGCCCGGCAAGGACTCCGCCGGCCGGATGCCCGCACCGGTGGGCAGGCGAAGCGAGGGGCGCAACGTGTCCGGAAAGGTGATCAGATCCGTCAGCGGGAGCAAGAGGATGGCCGGGTTGCCGAGGTTGTCTTCCGGGTTGATCGGAAGGGAGATCGGC
>JALSSK010000436.1 GCA_026984335.1 Rhodothermales bacterium | reverse complement strand
CGGCACGCAAGGCGAGGGACCGGGAGAGTTCCGGCGCGTCTGGTCTTTCGACACGGCTCCGGGAAGCCCGGAGTGCTGGATCTACGATGTTCGGTTGCTTCGGCTGACCCACGTGAACCTGAGGGCTTATCTCGAAGATCGCTCTCTCCGTGAGGCAAGGCAAGTTGTGCCGGCGGGCGGAGGGTTGCCCATGAGTCCTTTTTGGGTGAACGACACGCTGCTCGTGAGTCCGGGACTGATCGGCGGGGGGCGCTTTGCGCGGTATGACGCCCGGGGGCGTCTCCGCGACGTCGTCGGCGAGATGCCCGTCGCCCCCGAGGGGATCGCCCCGCCGCTGTGGATGAACGCCGTTCGCGGGGAAGCGCGGCCCCGCCCGGATCGTTCCCGCATAGCCCTCGTGATGAACCACGCCGACCGCCTGCAGATCTATTCTCCCTCGGGGCGGCTCCTCGCCGAAGCCGTGGGGCCGGAAGGTTACCCGCCCGCTCCTCCGGGGAACGATCAGCGAAACGCCTACATCGACCTTGCCGCGACGCCTTCTTTCATCTTCGGATTGTATTCGGGCGCGCCTTCGGGGGAAGAGGACAGCAACTTCGGAACCCTCGTTCACGTCTTCGACTGGGACGGAAACTTCCTCGCTGCTTTTCGGCTCGACGCGCCCGCGCTGGGCATCGAGGTGGACGAAGAAGCGGGCGTCCTTTACGCCACACGTCACGCGCCGTCCGTGGCCGTCGTGCAATACGCACTGGACCTTCCCAAGAGCGCGGCGGGCGGGCGATGAACCGCATGAAGGCGACGTCTCACCGATAGCGTCCGGGCAGATCGTCGTCGTCGAGGTCGTCGTCCTCGTCGAAGGAGCCGAGGGAGGAGAGCATCGAGCCCATCATGTCGGAGAAGGTGTGGGCCTCGTCGAGGAGGTCCTTGCCGATGAGCGAGTGCTGGTGGAGCGCTTCGAGGACGAACTCCATGGCCGAGGCCGTCTCGGCGGGCGTGGCCGGGCGGGTGTGGCGGCGGACCGTCTCGCGCAGGCCGTCCACGGCGTCGAGCGCCTGAGCGTACTCGGTGAAGGGCATCTCCGGGCGGAGCGTGACGCCCCGGCCCCCGGCGAACCACGCGAGGATCTTCGCGTACGGCGCGCGCCCGGCTTTCTTGTCCGAAGGATCGGGGAAATACCGCGCGAAGATGGCCTTGACGGCGCGCCCGATGAGCAGGCGGGCCACGTTCTGCGCGCCCTCCTGCTCGCCCTCGTAGACGAGCTCCACCTTGCCCGTGACGGCGGGCTCGACGTGGACGAGGTCGCCCGGCCGCACCGTCGTCTCGGCCTCGCCGCAGAGGAGCGCCCGGCGCTCGGCGGCGGAGATGAGGTCTTCGAGCGCCGCCCGCGTCATGCGCGCGGACACGCCCGACTTCTGGTCCACGTATTCGCTCGCCCGCGCCTCGAAGGCGATCTGCTCGATGATCTCGCGGAAATAGTGGGGCACGCGCACCTTCGCGCCGAGGCCGTCGCGCTTTTGCCACGCCTCCTGCTTCGTGATGGCGATGCCCGTCTCGAGGGTCTTCGGATAGTGCGTCAGGATCTGGCTGTCGATGCGGTCCTTGAGCGGCGTGATGATGTTGCCCCGGTTGGTGTAGTCCTCCGGGTTGGCCGTGAAGATCATCAGCACGTCGAGCGGGAAACGGATGTTGAAGCCGCGAATCTGGATGTCCTGTTCCTCCATGATGTTGAGCAGGCCCACCTGGATGCGCGGCTGGAGGTCGGGCAGTTCGTTGATGGCGAAGATGCCCCGGTTCAGGCGCGGGATGATGCCGAAGTGGATGACCTCCTCGTCGGCGTACGTGAGGCGGTGGTGCGCCGCCTTGATCGGGTCGATGTCGCCGATGAGGTCGGCGATGGTGGTGTCGGGCGTGGCGAGTTTTTCGCCGTAGCGCTCGTCGCGGTGGATCCACGCGATGGGCGTCTCGTCTCCCCTCTCGGCGACGAGGTCGCGGGCGTATTTCGAGAGGGGCGCGAAGGGGTCGTCGTTGATCTCGCTGTCGGCGACGATGGGGACGTATTCGTCGAGCAGGCGGGGGATCATGCGGATGATGCGGCTCTTGGCCTGCCCGCGAAGGCCGAGGAGGATGAAGTCGTGCCGCCCGAGGATGGCGTTCTGGATCTGCGGGATGACGGTGCGATCGAAGCCGAGGATGCCGGGGAAGACGTCCTCGCCGCGCCGGAGTCCGGCGATGAGGTTTTTTCGGAGTTCGTCCTTCACCGGGAGGGGTCGATAGCCGGAGGCCTTCAGTTCGCCGAGCGTTCGGAGGCCGGTGAGCGGAGGATCGATGCGCTGCGTTTTCATGCCGTCCTCGGTCGCGGTTCAAAGGGTAGGATAGCACGCGAGGTCATCGCGGCTGTTCCCCGTTCGCGCCGTTTCGTTGAGGAGTCCCCGCGTTCGTTTCGCGGCGTCGCTCCGGCGGCGTCCAGCGGTAGAGATCGAGCGTGGGCGCGGGTCGGATCGCGACGACGGCGATCTCGAAGGCGCGCCCGGCGCGGCGCACGGCGAGATCGGCGGGATAGTATTCCTGGTTGAAGGCGGGGTTAGCCTGGGTGAGGACGCGGCGGAGGCGTCCGGCGTGATCGTAGACGTCGATGCGGAGCCAGCCGGGGCGCATGTTGAGGACGAAGAGGCTCGCGCCCGAGGCGGCGGCGGAGGCCGTGAGCAGGGGCGGCTCGTGCGTCTCGCCGAGGAGAAAGAGGCGGCTGCGGGCGAGCATGGGCGAGTCGAAGCCGGCGAGCGCGAGTGTGTCGAGGCGTCCCTCGGGGGTGAGCACGTCGATGACGGGGCGGAAGCCGGAGAGGCTCAGGAGCGAGTCGCCCCAGAAGCGGAGCATCCCGGCATAACGCCAGTGCGGGCCGGTGAGCGCGTGCCGCTCGGCGATGCGCCCGCGCGCGTCGAGACGGGCGAGGTAGCCTGCGAAATTTGGACCGAGCGCCTTGAAGAAGAGCGCCGAGTCGGCGGCGGCCATGTACTGAAGCGCGCCGCGCGGGGGCAGGTCGTCCGGCGTGGCGAGCGTGCGCCGCACCGCGCCGCCGGCCACGAAGGCGAGGCGGCGGGCCGTGGGGTTGAAGACGAGGAGCGTGTCGCCGCGCCACCCGGCCAGATACGGGTACTCGAACGCCTCGTCCGTGATCTCCTCGACGAACGCGCCGTCGTCGCCGAAGACGAAGACGCTGTTCCGTTCCGTGTCGCCCACGTAGAGCCGTCCCTCGGGGCCGAAGAAGAGGGTGCGGGGGTGCCTCATCGGTGCGTCCTCCGGCGGCGCGGCCGTCCACACGTGGCGGAGCGTGTCCACCGGCGTCTCGGCGGCGAGGGCGCGCGAGAGCGAGTCCGCCGGCAGCAGCGCCCGCGACTCGGAGCGGCTGCACGAGTGGGGCAGGCACCCGGCCAGGGAGAGCAGGAGGAGCAACAGCGCCGGCGCGCTCAGAGACGAAAAGGAGGCGAAAGGTCGGGGAGAAGACGGCATCGTGCCCACGCGGCAAAGGTCGGTTCGGAAAAGACCTGTAAACGAACAGTCGCCACAGGGTTTCTCGCCGATGCGGCGGCGCAGGCGTTTTTTCGCCGGCTTCACATCGTGTCGATGGACAAGGGGAGCGGTGCGGGCAGCCGCATCTTCCGCCGGAGGGCCCGGAAACGCGGTTCGGGATGCAGGGGCGCGAAACGGGGATCGACGTTGAGATAGATGAGCCAGGCCGAGCGTTCGACGTAGGCGCGTTCGAGGTGGTCGAGGGCCCGTTCGTGCTCGCCGAGGCCGAGGTGCACCATCGCCGTGTCGAAGCCGGAGACGTACTGGTCCTGCCGCAACGTTTTCATCTCGGCGAGGATCTTCCGCGCCCGCTCGGTGTGCCCGGCGCGCGCGTGCACGTGACCGAGCATGCCCAGGAGGAAAGGGGTGCGCCGGGTCACGGCGATGGCTTTCTCGAAGGCGGCAATGGCCGCTTCATGGTCGCCCTTTTGTTCGTGCGCCAGCCCGAGCGCGGCCAGGGCCAGCCAGAAATCCGGATTCAGGTCGAGCGTTTCGCGGGCGTGTTGGAGGGCCTCGTCGTAGCGGTGCGCCCACCAGTGGATGATGGCCAGGACGGCGTTGATCACGAGCGAGAGCGGGTCCAGTTGCCGGGCCGTCAGTTCTTCGCGGATGGCCTCGGCAAGGCGGCCGGTGGGCGAGAGCACCCAGCCTGCATAGATGTAGTGCGCCATGGCGAGTTCGGGCCGGCGCGTGAGCGCGTGCAGGATGGCCTGCTCGGCGCCCTCCCAGTCGTGGTGCTGGAAAGACCGGGTGGTTCCGAGCATGACGTGAGCTTCGGCGAGGTGGGGATCCAGCTCGAGCGCCTTCCTGACCGCCGCCTCGGCTTTGGGATACACTTCCAGCCCGGACGCATGGCCGTAAAAGCCGATCATCATGTAGCTGCCGGCCAGGCCGGCGTAGGCTTTCGCATACGCCGGGTCCACCTCGATCGCCCGCTCGAAATAGGAGATGCTCCGTTGCAGGGAGGCCTCGTCGCGCTTGTTCCAGTAGAAGCGTCCCTTCAGATACAGATTGTAGGCGTCGAAGTCATCGGTATGCCGCTTGACGAGCGCCGCCTTCTCGTTGCGGAGCAGCTTCGGCTTGAGCTTGTTCACGATGGCGAGCGTGATCTCGTCCTGGATGGCGAAGACGTCGTCGAGGACGCGGTCGTAGCGCTCCGACCAGAGGTGGTAGCCGTCGGCGGTGTTGATGAGCTGGGCGGTGATGCGCAACCGGTTGCCGACCTTGCGCACGCTCCCTTCGAGCACCGTCGCCACCTGGAGCTTGCGCCCGATGCTCTGCATGTCTTCGCGGTGCTCCCGGAAGGCGAACGAAGAGGTGCGCGCCGCCACGTGCAGGCCGGAAAGGTTCGTCAGCGCATTGATCAACTCCTCGGCCAGCCCCTCGCAAAAATAGGCGTTCTCCGGGTCGGCGCTCATGTTGGCGAAAGGCAGCACGGCGATGGACGTCGCTCGCGGCGGTTCAACCTCGACGGTGCGCAGGGCCGCCGAGCCGTCGCGGAGCAGGAGCAGGTCGTTCACGAGCGCGGCCATGTCTTGATAGCGCCGCTCCGGATCTTTCTGAAGGAGTTGATGGATCATCTGGCTGAGCAGGGGCGGAAAGTGAGGATGAAGCTGGTCCAGCGGCTCCGGGTCCTCGTGGATGATGCCGTAAATGATGGCGGCCTCATACGGCCCCTTGAAGGGACGCTCTCCGGCGAGCATCTCATAGAGCAGCACACCGAGCGACCAGAGGTCCGTTCGGTGGTCGATGTCTTCGCTCCGAGCCTGCTCCGGACTCATGTAGGCCACCGTTCCAAGCGTCGTGCCGGTGCGGGTGATGTCGTCGCCCTCACTGAGCTTGGCCAGGCCGAAGTCGACGATCTTCACGACGCCGTCCGTCGTGACGATCACGTTGTCGGGCTTGATGTCCCGGTGGATGATGCCGCGCGCGTGCGCCTGGGTGAGTCCCCGGGCAATCTGAAGGGCGATCTCGACGACGTCGCCGACCGGCATCGGGCCGCGCGCGATCTTGTGCTTGAGCGTTTCTCCATCGTAATAGGCCATCGCGATGAAGAGCTGCCCCTGCTCCGTCTCGTTGATCTCGAAGATGGTGCAGATGTTGGGATGATCGAGCGCGGAAGCCGCCTGTGCTTCATAGACGAAGCGTTGCTTGGCCGTGGTCTCCCGGCTCCAGTGAGGCGGGAGAAACTTGAGCGCCACGGTGCGACGGAGACGCGTGTCCCGAGCCTTGTAGACGAGCCCCATGCCGCCGCCGCCGAGCCACTCGGTCACCTCGTAGTGATGAAGCGATCGCCCGGTGAGGTGAAGCGGGTCGGAGGTCGCGGCGGCGGAAGGTTTGGGACGCATGGCCTCGGCCAGGTTCTCAAAGAAGGATCCGGCGGAATCGTTGGCGTCGATCAACTCCCACAACTCGGCGCGCAAGGCGGTGTCGGAACCGCACGCCGCATCGAGGAACGCCTCGCGCTGCTCGGGCGGAAGCGCCAGCGTTTGATCGAGCAAGGTTTCCAGCCGGTCCCAGTGTTCTGCGTCCATCATCGACAGGCAAAGGTGAAGGGGCATCCCGGGTGAGCAAAACCGCGCGCGCAGATCGGCCTGCGGGTGAACGGGAAGGCGACCCCGGGGTTACAAAGATATCGAGCAGGTGCAAACGGCCGGTAAGAGCGTTTGCGTCGTCGCCGGGGAGCGGTCTCGTGGAGCGCGCAGGGACGCAGCCGCACCGCCCGATCCGTGTTTCACGCCGGGGGGTCCGCAAGTTCCCGGTAGAGCCAGGCCCGGGCCAGGGTCCACTTCCGTTTGACCGTGGCCGGCGCGATATCGAAAGCCGTGGCCGTTTCCTTGATGGTCATCCCCCCGAAGAAGCGGCACTCGACGATGCGCCCCAGCAGGGGTTGTTCTTTTTCGAGACGCTGCAGGGCCTCGTGCAGCGCCAGCACGGTGTCTGCCTGCTGCTCGGCCAGCCCTTCCCCCGGAGGCACGGCCGTCAGCTCGTCGAGGGGCAACACGTGCGCGCCCCCGCCCCGTTTCTGGGCGCTCTGTTGCTCGGCATAGTCGACGAGGATGTGCCGCATGGCCTTGGCCGCCACAGCCATGAAATGGGCGCGGCTCGTCCATTTCACCCGGGAAGGACCGATCAGCTTCAGATACGTCTCATGCACGAGCGCCGTCGTGTTCATCGAATCGCGTCCATGCACCCGTTGCCGCTGCCAGTGCGCCTGCTTCCGCAAGGCCTCATAGATCAGCGGAAACAGCCTGTCGAGGGCTTCCTTGTTGCCGTCCTCTGCTTCTTTGAGAAGACGGCTAACCGTGTTTTCGGAAGGTGATGGCATACTACTTCTTTGTTTCAAAGGACAACAAGCCCGGGCAGATGAACGCGGGTTCCGGAACATCGACGTTCCGCCGGGTGGCATGTGCGTGGAACGCCCGACCGCACCGCTGGAAATCCAGGTCACAGCGCACAGAGTGGTCGCGGCGTCTCGTATGTTGACCATAGGGGAAGATTCCCCGGCCATGCCCGGTTTCGAGGAGACATGGGATGCGGCGCCGGCGCCGGCGTAGGAGGGTGAGCGGAAAGGTGGGTTGGCGGCCAGCGCGATATGTGGAATCGTTAAGAAACAATGTAAACAATCAACCCCCGTTAAACAAGGCGAGGAGACGTTTGGATCCGTCGGGCAGGAAGCGGGAAGAAGGGAAAAAACACCGCTCGTCCGCGCCCGTTTTCTTTTCGGAAAGAGGTGTGTCGAGGCGGCGGGATGTCTCAGAACGCGTCTATCGTTTTGTCATGGGGCCGATTTTGAGATGCGCCGTCGGACGGGACGACGGCCGGGACGGGGGGGTTTGTGAGCATCGGGTTAAGATTCGATGGGGGGACGATAAATACGACGTCGGGGATGGGTCATGGCACGCCGGTTGACGTACAAGCATTTCGGAAAAACGAACCCCGACGGCGGGGAGTCTCCGAGATCCGGAACGACATCATTCCCCGCCTCCCGCGGCGCATTCCTTCAGGGAACGGGAAGGCGCCTTTACTCTGCACAACCACTCAAAAGGATATAGATCATGATGAAAAAGAACGTTCTCCTGGCGCTTGAAGGCGCCGTCGAAGAAGCGCCGGTGATCCGGCAAGCGGTCGAGACGGCCCGGCGCTTCGATGCGGGCCTGACCGTGCTTCACGTCAACAGCCCGCGCGCGGGGCGGATCTCGCTTCGGATGGAACCCGAGCCGCTCGTGACCGAATCGGACATTCGCAACCTCTTCCGGATCCTGGGCTTCGAGAAGGAAGCCGACGCCATCGACGTGCGGGTGGAGACGAGTCCCACCGTCTCGCGCGAGATCGTCGAAGCCTCCCGCGACGCGGCGCTGCTCGTCGTCGGTCGGAGTCAGCGGAACCGTATCGCGGCGGCGTTGACGGAGTCCATCGACAAGAACCTGCCGGATCGGGTAGCCTGCCCGCTCCTGTACGTGCCCAAGGCACGGATGGACCTGCGGGACTTCGCAAAAGAGGAGCATTCGGACATGCGCCTCTCGGTGAACTGACGCTCGCCGGCATCCACGCGACCCCGTGAGACGAGGTCCCGCGTGTCGGGCTGTTTGCAGCCTCGATGCGCGGGACCTTTCTTTTTTTGT
>JALSSK010000435.1 GCA_026984335.1 Rhodothermales bacterium | reverse complement strand
GCCGGATACATGATCTCGAAGTGCGCCGTCTCGGCCACGCGCCAGTCGAGCTCGGGGTGGTTGCGGCCGTTGAGGGTGTTGAAGCCCTGCCCGGCGGCCGTCGTCGCGAGGAGTCCCGTCGCCGCGAGGAGTCCCGTCGCCGCGGCGAGCGCGGCGCAGAGCACGAGGGCGAGCGGCACGGAAAGGGACGGGGCGCGCATGAGCGGAACGGGGTGTTCGTCGGGGGCGGGGAGAGGGAACGCCGGAGCGCTCCGCGTCCCAAACGTTCGAAGCGCCCCAGGCGTTTCGGGATCGGAGGTGTGCGGAAAAAAAGGACCGCCGGCGTGTGCGCGCACCCCGGCGGTCCTTGCCTCATCGGAAGCGAAGCGGAGCGGCTACTTCAGAAGCATCATCTTTCGCGTCAGCCGCCTGCCGTTCCACGTGACGGTGTAATAGTAGAGCCCGCTGCCGAGGCCGTCGTCCGCCCGCCACGCGACGCGGTGCGCGCCCGCCTGCATGACCTCGTCGGCGAGCGTCGAGACCACCTGCCCGAGGACGTTGTAGACCTTCACGGTGACGCGGCCGGTCTCCGGAAGCGAGAAGGCGATGGTCGTCGCCGGATTGAACGGGTTGGGATAGTTCGGCGCGACGGAGAACGCGCGGGGCGTCGCGTCGTCGGTGAGCACCGTGCGGTCGATCCGTTCCGAAGCGTTTTCCACGCGCCCGCTGTAGGCCACGTACTCATCCTGCGGCACGTACACCGCATAGCCGCGCGGCGGAGCGGAGACCCACACGCGCCCGTCGCCGTAGACCTGCGTCGTCGAGGAGCCGTCGAGGGCATTGACGAGCGTTTTGCCGGCCCAGTTCGTATAGCCGCTCGCCGGCGCATTGTCCACCCACAGCCCCATCGTCTGCGTGTCGTCGTTGTTGAGGACGAGGATCGCGCCGGTCTTTGTGCCGTTGCCCTGCCGGCGGGCCACGTACACGTCGAAGGCATCGCCGGAGGGCCAGGGATTGCCGACGTCGCTCAGGATGCTCGTGCCGCCGCCGAGGTAGGTTTTCCGCACGAAGATCATCTTCTTGAGGTCGTCCTTGAGGCTCGCCGGAGCGGTCACCGTGACGTTCGGGTCATGCGCGCTGACCTGCGTGACGCCGTAGAAATGGGGGTAAAAGATGGTGGGACGTCCTTCCGAGAAGAGGAGGTACGCATACGCCATGTCCCAGTCCTTCGACACCCACTTGTCGGACTCTTTCCCCGTGTCGTGGTTGTCCACGAAGGTGACGACCTCGGTGCCGGACATGCCCTGACCCCGGATGAGGCCGGCATTGTTCAGCCGGCGCATGTCCCAGCTGCCGTCGCCGTTGGCCATGTCTTTCAGCGTGAACTTGAGGGGGAAGTCGAACGCGTCGATGTCGGCTCCGAGGCCGTTGACGGTGTTGACCCAGTTTTTGATCGTGCCGCCCTCGCCCCAGTACTCGGCCACGGCGAAGCGTTGCGCGCCGTTTTTGAGCGGCATCGCCTTCACCCAGTCCGCGCCGAAGCTCTCCTGATAGCCGCGCACGAAGTCGAGCCGGTAGCCGTCGTATCCGACGGTGTTCGTCAGCCACACGCCCCAGTTCTGCAGGCGATCCTGCACGACGCTGTAGTACGTGTTGAAGTCGTTGCCGAAGAACTTCGTGTTCGGGATCACCTCGTCGTTGCCCGGGAAGCCGAGCCAGTCGTTCGCATCGACGGGGTGGAAGTGGGTGTAGTTCCACGTATAGTTGGCTTCGCCCGAGCCGGTGTGGTTCACGTACGTGACGCCCGTGTTCGTGCGCGCCTCCAGCGTCGTGGCGGCGAGGTTCTGGCCGTTGTGCCAGATCTCGAAGGGGTAGTAGCCGTTGGTCTGATCGGCCCATTCGAGCGTGCCGTTGACCTCGCGCCGGGCTTCGAGCTTGAGGAGGATGTCGGCCGACGACGAGAGCGTGACCTTGTACTCGTCCACGTCGCCGCAGGCGTTGATGTGCGCCCACACGTGCTTGCCCGGGCCCGGGAAGACGTTGTTTTGGCCGTTGCCGTCGTTGGGTTCGCTTTCCCAGTTGACGCTCGTGTCGTCGGCGGCGCCGGTCCAGTTGATGGTCAGGTCATAGGCTCGCTCGGTGTAGGAAGCGTTGCAGTCGAGGTAATATCCCTTGATCTTGACGTAGTAGTCTCCGGCGGCGGCGGCGGGGATGCGCCACTTGATCTCGTTCGTCGGATAGGGGCTGTACTGGACCCCGTTGCGGAAGGCTTCGTCGAAGACGTAACCTTTCACCGCGGGGTTGGCTTCTTCCTCCGAGTCACTCGTATAGATGTGGTTGAGGACGATGTCGGCATAGACGTCGATGCCGCTGGTGTGCATCGCATTGACCATGTTGATCAACTCGGCCCGGCTGCCGAAGCGCGTCTCGACGGCGCCTTTCTGGTTGTAATTGCCCAGGTCGTAGTGATCGAAAATGCCGTAGCCCATGTCGTAAATGCCGAAGTTCCCCTTCGAGGGGGCGGGCGTCCAGACGCCGGTGATGCCGGCGGCGCTCAGTTCGGCGGCCTGTCCGGCCAGCACGTCCCACCACGTGCCGTTGAGGTTGGCGGCGTCTACCGGCACGTCCCAGTAGAAAGCCTGCATCATGACGTCGTTCTGCGCATGACCCGGCGTGGCGAGCGCCAGGAACGCAAGCGCGGCGAGCGCGGCGCTAAACCATCGTTTCATAAGGCATCCTCCTTAAAGATAAGGGTGTACGGGAGAGGCGCGTAAGAGGAGGATTTCGACGTAAGCGCTTCCGCAAGAAAGGGCAATCGGGAGAAAAATGCCGCCCGAGGATCCTTTTTATGGGTACTTCCGAATTATTACACAGGTGAAAGCGCTTACGCGAAAAGGGTACAAAAACCGGCGAACACATGCAAGACGCATCCGCACGGAAACAAACGGGATGCGCCCCGACCTCACCGCACCCCCTCTGCGGGACCGGGAGAGACCTTCCCAACGCCGCCGCCGGTTTGCCTCCAGGAGGGCGCGATCGATGTGGAAGATGTTGTAACGAGAAAGTGCGAAACTTGTGAAAAGCGTCCGTGCGCCACACAGGTGTGTTGGGCCCGGAAATCTTTCAAAACGTGGCAAATATTTGAATATGGCTTGATGTGGTAATTTAATCTTAAATTGTCCTAATTGATTTTTGGATCGATTGTGCCCGGTTATGACATAAGTATGTGATTGGGGGAGAACAGTGAAAATGATAAACTGCAAAGTTAGTAACGAGAGCATCCTTAGAGATTCTTTCCTCAGGCGTCCATGAGCGCAAGCGCGATTCGGAGAAGAAGCGATTGCCTGATAATCATGATGGATTCTGCACTAAGTGCATCGTTGCCCCGGAAGGTGAATATCTGGTAACGGCCGGGGCGGATCCTGTGGTTTCCCTTAATGATTCAGGGACGTTGACGATGGGGAGTATTATCGGAAATATGAGCAGTTCTTTCCCCGCTCGGGGCGTTTTTCCGGTTGCCTGAGGTCGAGGATGCCCGCCCGCGCGGGGGCTAGCGTATCGCGCGTTCGAAAACATTGCCGGGCCCGTTCGTCATGCGGTGCGGCGAAGTGTCGGCTCCGGAGTCCATTTGCCACCTTTATAAAGGAGAACCCATGATGAACTACCCGAACCATTCTTTCTACCGGTATGCCCGGCGTCTGTCCGCGCCGGGATTGGCCTTGAGTCTGTTGCTGTTGCTGGGCGGATGCGACAGCGCCTATCTGGACACCGAAGAGGAACCGCAGGGGCAGGAGCCGACGGTGGAAGCCTGCGGCGGCGAGGGCGTGCTCTGCACGGTCTCGGGCATCGTCGGGGAAGCCGGGAGCAACCCGAACGGCATCCCGGCCATCGAAGCGCACCATTACTGGCCCATGGACGTCACCATCGGGCCGGGCGGCGTCACGTTCGTCGTAGACTGGAACAACCACTGCGTCTGGAAAATCGACCCGGACGGCATGCTCTACCGCTTCATCGGCGCGGGCCGCCTGGGCGACGATTCCACCGGCCCGGCGGATCAGATCGACCTCAACCACCCGACGAGCCTCACCATCGGCCCGGACGGCAACTATTATCTGGCTTCCTGGCATAACTGGAAGATCAAGCTCATCGACCAAACGAGCATGACGACCTCGGCGGCGGTGGGAACCATCCAGGGGCTTGCCGGCGACGGCGGCCCGGCCGCACAGGCCAAAATGGACCTGCCCAGCAGCGTCGTCTTCGATCCGGACGGCAACCTGTTCATCTCGGATCAGGGCAACCAGCGCATCCGCATGGTGGACGCGCAGGGGATCATCACCACGTTTGCGGGCGGCGAAAAAGGCTTTGCCGACGGCCCGAAGGAAAGCGCCATGTTCAGCGCACCGGTCGGTCCGGATGCCAGCCCGGGCCTGAAGATCGTGTTCGATCCGGACTATACGGCTCTCTACGTGGCCGACACGGACAACAACCGCATCCGCAAGATCGATATGGCCACCGGCATGGTGACGACGATCGCGGGTACGGGCGAGGCGGGCTTCTCGGGCGACGGCGGCCCGGCCACGGCGGCGCAACTCAACGCGCCGACCGACCTGGTCTTCACGCACGACAACGAGATCTTCTTCGCCGACTCGAAGAACCATGCCATTCGCAAGATCGACGCCGCGGGGAATATCTCGACGGTGGTGGGCACCGGCGTGGCGGGCGTCTCTCCGGACGGCACCCCGGCGGCGCAGGCGCAGCTCAACCGGCCGATGGGATTGACCTATGATGAGGCCCGTCATACCCTCTACATTGCCGACACGTTCAACCAGCAGGTGAAGCGCGTCGAACTGGATCACTAAACCTCATCGAAGGTGGGCGGCCGGCATCGCAGGGCAGACCCGTGCCCGGCGGCGCCGGCCGTCTGTGCTTTGGGCGGGTCGTTCGATGCCGGCTCGCAATCCTTTTCGGAGATCGCATATGAGAAACCTGCGGACGCTCGTCGTGTGTCTGGCGCTGGCGGCCGGGCTCACGCGCTGTGATTTCACGCCCGACTTCCGGGAGTTCGACCCGCCCGAGCCGCCCGAGGAAGCCGACGCGACGGCGACCTGCGGGGGGGAAGGGGTGCTGTGCACCGTGGCGGGCAAGACTTCCGAGGCCGGGAACGCGGGCGACGGCGGCCCGGCGCAGGCGGCGCTCCTGAACCGGCCCGTCGATGTGGCCATGGCGCCGCTGACGATGGCGCAGACCGGCGAGATCTACATCGTGGATGAGGAGAACCATTGCATCCGCAAAGTGGGGCCGGACGGCGTCATCACGCGGCTCATCGGCACCGGCTTCCCCGGCGACACCGCCGACGGCCCGGCCGACCGGATCGATCTCCGCCGCCCTGCCGGCCTCGTCGTCGGTCCCGACGGCGACCTCTACGTCGCTTCCTGGGGCAACGACCGGGTGAAGGTCGTCGACGTGCGCACGCTCGTGGCTTCGGCGCCGTACGAAGAGGCGCAAACGAAGCTGCCGAGCGGCCTCGCCTTCGATCCGGACGGCAACCTCTTCATCGCGGATCAGGGACATCAGCGCATCCGAAAAGTGGACACGCAGGGCGTCGTCACCACGCTGGCGGGCGGCGAGCCGGGTTACTTCGACGGCCCGGCCGAAGAGGCGCGGTTCCACTTCCCCGACGGCGAGGACCCCATCCCCGGCGGGCGGATCTCGATGAACACCCACGACTGGGCGCTCTACATCGCCGACACGGAGAACCATCGCATCCGCCGGTACAACTTCTTCACCGGACAGATCACGACCGTCGCCGGGACGGGCGAGCCCGGATATTCCGGCGACGGGGGCAGCGCGCGTCAGGCGCAGTTGAACCGGCCCACCGACGTCATTTTCTCGGAAGATCATCGCGTGTACATCGCGGACACCGGCAACCACGTCATCCGAAAGATCGACGCCTTCGGGACGATCACGACCGTCGCCGGCGTCGGGGAGGCGGGCTTCTCCCCGGACGGCACGCCGGCGGCCGAGGCCATGCTCAAGGAGCCGATGGGCATTTTCTTCGACGAAGTGACGCGCACGCTCTACATCGCCGACACGGGCAATCATCAGGTGAGGCGCGTCTATGATCCGTACTGAACCCGTCCCGATAACGGAGCGCTTGCGGCGTTTCCCGGTCGTCCTCACGATGGCGCTCGGGCTGATGCTTGGCCTGGCCGCCGAGGCCGGGGCGCAGGCCTGGACGATGCCCCCGGGCGAGGCGTACGTGAAGGTGTTCTACGGGAAAGTCTCCGCCGCCGATCAGTTCACCTTCGACGGCCGCCGGACGGATTTCATCGACGGGATGCCGGGCGACACGTTTCGGGACCGCAGCCTGTACGTGTACGGCGAGGTCGGTCTTTCGGACCGGGTGACGTTCGTCTTTTCGCTGCCGTACAAGCGGATTTTCATCCGGGATCAGGCGTTTCGTTTGCGGACGTATGCCTTCGGCACGGCGGAGCTGGGCGCGCGTGTGGCCCTCCTGCCGCTCTTCGGCATAGGCCCTTCCCGGAACGCTCTCGCGGTGAATCTCGGCATCGGGCTGCCGACGGGGTACACGCGCAACTACGCGCCGAGCGTCGATGCCGGACAGGTGAACCTTCAGGCGATGCTCAGCTACGGCCGGAGCTTTTATCCTTTCCCCGCCTATGCGCAGGTAGGCATCGGCTATCGCTTGCGTTCTATGCTGTACGTGTTCTCGGGCGCGATCCCCTGCCGCCCGGGGCGCGACGTGAACTGCATCGTCGATCCCCGGCCGGATTACGGGGATGAACTGGTGTACCGGATCGAGGCGGGTCTGACGCCCTTCGGAGGCGGGCTGTTGCTTCAGGCCCTCGCCGGCGGAAACTGGTCGTGGAAGGAGCCCGTCGTCGGCTTTTCCGCGCTCAACCCGATCCCCACCCGGCAGCGTTTCGTCAAGGTCGGCGGCGGGGCGGCGGTGTATCCGTTTCGGCTGGCAGGCGTCGCGGCGCTGGCGTCGATGGGCGTGAGCGTGCAGTTTTTTTTCACGCCTTATGGCCGTAATGCCATCGCTGCGCGCGATCTCTTCGTCGGGCTGGAATACCGGCTCCGGTTCAACTGATCCCCACCCGGCAACGCACGCGACCGGAGCCATCACTTAAAATTTTTATGCGGGAAATGAAAACGACGCGCCGGGTTTTTCTGGGACAGATGGGCAGCCTGGCCGTCGGGTTGTCGCTGTTTCCGCTGGCCGGATGCGAGCGCAATGCGTTCGAGCCGGTCATCGAGGGCACGGACGTTCCTTTCCTGACGCCGAACGACGATTTCTTCCTTCAGTTCGGAGCGGAAGGATCGGTGGCCGGATGGGAGGGCGTCCCTGCGTTGACGGGCGAGGGCTGGAGCCTGTCCGTCGAGGGGCTCGTGGAGCGGTCTCTGCGTGTGCGGCCGGCTGACCTTCAGGCCGAGATCCCCGTGTCGGTGCTCTCCACACTTCGGTGCGTCATCAACAGCAACAGCGTGCCGGGGCTCATCGGGACGGCGGTGTGGACGGGCGTCCCGCTCCGGCTTTTCCTCGAACGCGCCGGCATCGACCGGCAACGCACCCGGCGGCTGCGTATCTTCGGGGCCGACGGCTTCACGAACAACCTCCCGATGCACAAGGTTTTCGCCGACGGATCGGACGGGCTCCCGGAGCCTTTGCTGGTCTATGAGATGAACGGGTTGCCGCTCGCGCCCGGGCATGGCGCGCCGGTGCGGCTGCTCGTGCCGGGGCACTACGGCTACAAGAGCGTCAAGTGGATCACGCGTATCGAGGCGACCGAGGACGATGCGGTTTTCGGCTCGTATCAGACGGTGCTCGGCTATGCCGACGACGGCACGGTGCAGGTGACCAACGGCGTGACGAGCGTGCTCCGGGGCGCGCGCATCCCGCCGGGTCCGACGCGGATCACCGGGTATGCCTTGAGCGGCGGGGCGGCCATCGAGCGGGTGGAGGTGGCCGTGGACGACGCCGACTTCGCACCGGCGCGGCTCCTCTCGCTTCGGGAAATCGCCGCGCTCGATCCCGGCATTCAGGGGGCGACGCAGGTCCTCGACGGCGTCCCGTATCCTTTCCGGGGCGTATGGGCGCCGTGGACGTATCGGTGGGAGGCTGCGCCGGGAGAACACCGCCTCCGCGTGCGCGCCGCCGACGTCGCCGGCAACGTACAGCACAGCACCGACA
>JALSSK010000434.1 GCA_026984335.1 Rhodothermales bacterium | reverse complement strand
CGTGAACCGGGCCTATGAGGCCGACTCTTCCGACGCCGCCACGGAGGTGCTCCGCCTCACCTTCGGCGAGGTCGGGCTGACGCCGAAGGACAGGTACTGGGTGTATGTGGACAGGGCCTCGTGGCTCGTCCGGCACTGGGCGTACGTGCTTCAGGGGCGCCGGGGACAGCCGCCCACGCACTGGGACTGGACCGGTTACGAGACCTTCGAGACGCCTGCCGGACCTCTTCGCCTCGCCACCCGTAAGGTGGGCAGCGCCGGAGCGATCCTTACCGACCGCATCGTGATGCCCCTCAGGGCTCCGGAGGGCCTCTTCACCGATCCCGCGCACGACTTTTAGCTTTCGAAGGACGCCCTTTCGAAACCTCCCTCGAAGCATGGATTTCCGCTTTCTCATCGCGCGGCGGTACCTCGTCAGCCCGAAGCGGGTGTCGCTGATCTCGACGATCACCGGCATCTCGATGGCGGGCGTGGGGCTTGGCGTGGCGGCGCTCCTGATCGTGCTCTCGGTGATGAACGGCTTTTATGACTTCGTGCGGGACATGCTCGTCTCTTTCGACCCGCACGTGCGCATCGTCAGCGCCGAGGAGCGGGGGATCAGCGGGGCAGATTCGCTCATGGCCGTCGCGCTGACGATCCCGCACGTCGAGCACGCCTCGCCGTTCGTCGAGGGCAAGGCGTTGCTCGTGCAGGAGGGCGGCGGCGAGGTGAACAAGGTGGTCATCGTGCGGGGCGTGGACGCCGCCACGCTGACGGGCGTCAGCCGCGTCGTCGAGCGGACGCGCGTGGGGACGTTCGATCTGTCGCGGCGCGACGGGCGGCCCGGCGTCGTGATCGGGATGCGTCTCGGGCAGCGCTTCGGCCTTACGCCGGGCGCGCGCGGCCGGCCGGCCTCCGAGGTGTCGCTCCTTTCCGCTCCCGCCATCGAGCGGATGTTCACGCGTCTCTTCGGCGGGCCCTCGTTCACCCGCTTCGAGGTGCGCGGGCTCTACGAACTCGAAGCCGTCTACGACGAGAGCCACGTCTTCATCGCCCTCGACGAGGCGCAGCGCCTCTTTCGCATGGGCGACCGCGTCTCCGGCGTCGAGCTTCGCCTCGACGACCTCGACCGCGCCGACGCCGTGAAGGCCGCCCTCGACGAACGGCTCGACCCTGCCCGTTTCTCCGTGCTCACGTGGTACGACCTTCAGAAGTCGCTCTACGACGTGATGCTCCTCGAGAAATGGGGCGCGACGCTCATCCTCACGCTCATCATCCTGGTGGCCGCCTTCAGCATCGTCGGCTCGCTCACGATGGTCGTCATCGAGAAGCGCCGAGACGTGGGGGCGCTCCGCGCGATGGGTGCTTCGCGGAAGGACGTCCGCCGCATCTTTCTGCTCGAAGGGCTGCTCATCGGCGTCGTGGGGACGGGCGGCGGGCTGGCGCTCGGGCTGATCGCGCTCGTGCTTCAGATGCAATTCGGGCTGGTGTCTTTGCCCGGCGCGGAGTCGTTCCTCATCGACGCCTATCCCGTGTCCATCCGCCTGCTCGACGTGGCGCTCATCGGCGGGGTGGCCGTGGCCTTGTGTGTGCTGGCCTCGCTCTACCCGGCGGCGCGCGCGGCTGCCATCGAACCCGCCCAGGCCGTTCAGATCGACGGGTGACCCCGGCGCCCTTCACCGATTATTGGCAGAGGAACCTCTTTTTGGGAGGGGCGTTCGGTTGCACGCCGAGGGATAAAGGGCTTATCTTCACGGTCTTGTGCCGCCCATGCGGCATTTTCTGTCTCGGATGAGAATCGACTGAGGCCGGGCCGGGTGGCCGGCATCGCTAACCGAAGAAGGACGATGGCACGCAAAGATCAGTTGACGGGCAAGGGCCCGGTGGCGGGAAATCACGTATCTCACGCCCACAACAAGGCGAAACGCCGCTTCGAAGTGAACCTTCAAAAGAAGCGTTTTTATATTCCGGAAGAGGATCGCTGGGTGACGCTTCGGGTGTCGGCTCAGACGATCAAGACGATCAACAAGAAAGGCATCAAGGCGGTGCTCGATGAGGCCCGCCGGCAGGGCGTGCGCATCTGAGGCGACCGCGCCGCATCGCATAAAGACCACGGGTTTTCGTCATGGCAAAGAAAGGAAAAGACGTTCGGATGAAAGTGATCCTCGAGTGCACCGAAGCGCCGGGGACGTCGCGGTATTCGACCACGAAGAACCGGCGCAATACGCCGGGACGTCTGGAGCTGCGCAAGTACAACCCCACGCTTCGCAAGCACACGGTTCACCGGGAAATCAAGTAAGTTGCGCCGAGAGGCCCGTTTGGGCGGGCGTTTGACCGCAAAGTCTCAGAGGGATCAACGATGGCAAAGAAACAAAGCTTCGGCGACAAGGTGCGCAAGCAGAAGGCGGAGGCCCGCCGGATGGCCAGGGTCGTCCTCGCCGAGAAGAAACCCAACGGCCAGTACCGTTTCCGCCAGAAGATGGTGGACGTGGACGAGGTTCAGAAGGAACTGCAGGCCGCCCGCAGCTGAGCAACGATCCGCATCGACCGGGGTTCGGGCCGCAGGCTCGCGCAACCTCAACGTTGGACCTCGGTCGAAGGACGGCGGGGTGTGGCGCAGCCCGGTTAGCGCGTCTGCTTTGGGAGCAGAAGGTCGCCGGTTCGAATCCGGCCACCCCGACCCGTGTTCTTTACATTATGCGCCCGTAGCTCAACCGGATAGAGCAGCGGACTTCTGCGAAAAGTGGGCCGCTGTGGAGAAATTCGCAGCGTGAACGTGGTCAAATTCGGGGAAACCTAAGGAGGGCCGCCCCCGCAGGTCGGCTGCTCTAGGGCAATCCCGAGCCAAGCCGGGCAATCCGAGATTGCTGATCCCGGCGACTCTCACGCGCGGCTTCCGGCGTGGGAAGCCGAGATCGACGGAAGGTGTAGAGACTAGACGGCCACCACCTACGTCCCCGCGGGGATACGGTGAAGGGATAGTCCAGGGAGTCGGGAAACCGGCACAAACCTGAATCCGCAGGTTGCAGGTTCGAGTCCTGCCGGGCGTGCCCATGATAGACGGAACCCCGGCCCTCGACCGCGCGCGCCGGGCCGAACAAAGGTGACGTGGCCGAGTGGCTAGGCAAGGGTCTGCAAAACCCTGTACGGCGGTTCGAATCCGCCCGTCACCTCGCGAGAACAGCCCGCATGTCCTCCCTTCGGAGCGCATGCGGGCGTTCTTTTTTGGAGACCTTGCGCACTCAGACGTTGAGGGCCTCGCGGGCGGCGCTCACCGAAGGGAAGCGCGGCATGACGCGGGGCAGACGCGCCACCCTTATGGCCGTCTCGGCGGCTACGGAAAGGCTCGCCGGAAGCACCACGCCATCCCTGCGAGATGCCCGGCGGTAGAGGTGAAAGATCGCGCCGAGGCCGCTCGAGTCCAGAAGCCGGACGTCGGAGAAGTCGAGAATGAAGATGCAGGCGCCGTGGTTCAGGGCATTCCCGCAGGTGGTTTTGAACGTCTCGGCGTTTCGATAATCCGGTTCCGCGCCGACGTGCACCGTCGCCGTGCGGCCCTGCAACTCGGTTGCGAAGCTCACGGTCCGGAAGTGAAGTAAGGTAAGGGGGGGCTAAGGTATCGGACCCGAGACCGGAGTATTAAGCAGGGTTTGACCCCGGGAATCGTGGAGCGGGGCGATACCATCCCCCGGCATCGTATATTGCCCGCCGCCTCCCGAAAGGCTCTCAAACGATTGGAGAAACATCCGTGGACTGGATCACCAACCCCGAGGTATGGATCGCGCTGGCCACGTTGACGGCCCTAGAGATCGTGCTTGGCATCGACAACATCGTCTTCATCTCTATTCTCTCCTCCCGATTGCCGACGCACCGCCAGGCGCGCGCGCGCCTGCTCGGGCTGGCGCTGGCGCTCCTCGGGCGGGTCGCGCTCCTGCTCTCGATTGCCTGGATCATGCGCCTGACCGCCCCGCTCGTCGACGTCCTCGGCCACGCCTTCTCCGGGCGCGACTTCATCCTCGTCGTCGGCGGGCTCTTTCTCCTGGCCAAGAGCACGCACGAGATCCACGAAAACCTTGAAGGCGAAGAAGACGAAGGGTACCGCGTGCGCAAAAACGCGACCTTCACCGGCGTTTTGATCCAGATCTTCCTGCTCGACCTCGTCTTCTCGCTGGACTCGGTCATCACCGCCGTCGGGATGGCCGAGCGGCTGGGCGTGATGATCGCCGCCATCGTCATCGCCATCGTCATCATGATGATCAGCGCCGAGGCCGTCTCCGCCTACATCCACCGCCACCCGACCGTGAAAATGCTGGCGCTTTCGTTCCTGTTGCTCGTGGGGGTGGCGCTCATCGCCGACGGCCTCGGGTTTCACATCCCGCGCGGCTACATCTACTTCGCGATGGGCTTCTCGGTGTTCGTGGAGATGCTCAACCTGCGGATCCGGCGGCGACGGCGGACGCCCGAAGAGCCGGTCGTGCTCCGGCGCACGCCTACGATGGAGGATTCGTAACGGCTCAGAAGGGCGCGTCGGGGGGCGGGGGGACGGGCGCGCCGTCGCCGCCGCCCATGTCCATGCCGCCCTGGTCGAAGCCGCCCTGGTCGAAGCCGCCCTGGTCGAAGCCCTCCGGCGCGTAGTGCATCGTGAGGTTTTCGAAGCGGGCGAAGTTCTTCACGAAGGCCAGCCGCACGTCTCCGATGGGGCCGTTTCGCTGTTTCCCTATGATGATCTCGGCCAGCCCCTCGGTCGAGTTGCCCTGGTCGTCCACGGTGATGCCGTAGCGCTCGGGGCGATAGATGAACATCACCACGTCGGCGTCTTGTTCGATGGAGTTGTGCACGATGATGTCATCTGCGACGAAATTATGGGGACCGGGGACGGTGAGATCGAACACCTCTTCCACACCATCCGGCTCGATGGAGACAATGCCGTCCCAGTAGATGTCGCTCTCGGCCAGTCGCGTGAGCAGGGTCGATCCCACTACTTCAGCCACCCGGCGCGCGCGTTGGCGGCTGAGATTCGCTTTATACAGTGCAGTCCCGCAATATTGATGGCCCATCTGGGCTTGCATCTGCCGTGTCGTAAGACCAGCGCGAATCATGGCTGGCACCACCAGGGCACGCCATACCTGCCGGGGGATTACGTCCCGGTTCGTATTCGCCACCCGCCCGTTCAACGCTTCCAGCATACGGGCCAGATTCTGTTGCCGGCGGTGCCCTACGGCTCCAACGCAGGTCCCGAAACGAAGCAGATCAGCCTGGCCGCTCAGAATGACGTGAAACTGGTCACGCCCTTTCTTGGGTTGCGGTACACATTTCAGCCGAGCCTGTATTCCCAGACGCAGTAATAGTGCCTGTACGTCGGAGGCCAATCGGCGGCTGCTCGTAGCATAGTATACTCGTGGATATCGACCGGTCTGCATATGAAGGCATCCGTCCGTTGCCCAGAGGTGTCGCAAAAAATGAGCGATTAAACCGGATTTATGCTCAAAGACCTGTCCGGGCACATGCTTCTCGTGCGAACGTAATCCCCAGACGCCCAGTTCATCGAGCCACGTTGCCACTGCGCTTCTAACACCATGGGTATGGTGCCGTGTGGACGAGAGGTACACCTGGTACCATCGGCTCTTGCGACCCGTTGGTTGCTCGTGGACGATGCGGGGGGCGACTGCCGGTCCAAAGACCTGCCGGGCCAGCCCGGCAACGAGATTGGCCAGATCGTCCTCGCGCGTCGTGTACTGAATGGCATGTCGGGGCAGCGTGCATCCATCCCCGATAAGATGTCCCAGCAGGGCTGCTTCGTCCTTGCTCATCCCGCGGCCGGGCTGATCTGGTTGTGCCACCTGCCGGGGGAGCGCAAGATGGTCATCTGGGGTGAGGGTGTCCAGACGTTTCCAGCCGTCAACGGTCAGAAACTTGTGGTTGGCCGTAGCGCGGATGGTTCGCCCGAGGCGCGTGGTAATTTTGTAGACGGGTTTGAGGCCGGTAGAGAAGGCGCGGCTGACGCGAGCTCGCACCAACTTGAGCGTTGTGGGATCGAGCGCCCAGACGTCGCAGCCGCCGTTTGGATAGCGGGCCGCCAGGTCGCAGATCGGAACCCGCGCGCCCGTATCGGCTCGTGTGACAAGTGTATCGCCGGTGAGGCACCCCGACTCGCGAAGGTCCGAGAGCTGGGGGCGCTTGTCGCCGCCGCGGGTTTCGACGGCGCGGCTGAGCTGGGAGAGGGCGATGACCGGCACGTTGAGCTCCTTTGCCAGCGACTTGAGCGAGCGCGAGATCTGGGCGATTTCCTGTTCGCGGTTGGCGTTCTTCGAGGTGTGCGTGCCGTGCATGAGCTGGAGGTAGTCCACCACCACCAGCCCGATGTCGTGCTCGGCTTTGAGGCGGCGGCACTTGGCGCGCAGTTCGAGGATGCTCAGCCCCGGCGTGTCGTCGATGAAGATGGGGGCGGCGGAGAGCTTGCCGGCGGCGCGGGCCAGGCGGGGCCAGTCGTCTTCGCTCAGCCGTCCCGTGCGCGCCGCCTGCGCGTCGACGCGGGCCTCGGCGGTGAGCAGGCGCTGCGCCAGCTGCTGCGCGCTCATCTCCAGCGAGAAGATCGCCACGCCGGCGGCGTGCTGCGGGTGAAGCGCCGCGTTCCGGGCGCAGGCCAGGGAGAAGGCCGTTTTGCCCATGGACGGCCGGGCGGCGATGATGATGAGGTCGGAGTTCTGCCAGCCGCCGGTGAGCGCGTCGAGGCGGGAGAAGCCGCTCGGCACGCCGGTGATGCCCCCCTCGCGCCCGTGGATGGCCTCGAGCTGCGCCAGCGTCGATTTGAGCACCTCGTTCATCGACGTGGCGGCCTTGCGAAGCTGCGTCTCCGAGATGCGGAAGATCTCGGACTCGGCCTGATCGAGCAGCTCGAAGGCGTCCGCGCCGGGGTCGTATCCCTGCCCGATGAGCGCGGTCATCGTCTCGATCATCTTGCGCAAAAGCGATTTCTCGGCGATGATGCGCGCGTGATACTCGACGTTGGCCGCCGAGGCCACCTTCGTGGTCAGCTCCGAGAGATAGTACGCCCCGCCGACGTCGTCAAGCTCGTTCCGGCGTTTGAGCTCTTCCGTCAGCGTGATGAGATCCACCGGGTTGCCGCGCTCGAAGAGGCTCAGGACGGCCAGGTAGATTTTCTGATGCTTCGGGATATAGAAGGCGTCGGGCTGCAGGATCTCGATGGCGCGGGGGATGGCCTCCTGCTCGATGAGCATCGCTCCGAGCACCGACTGCTCCACGTCGACGGCCTGCGGGGGGACGCGCCCGGTCGAGCCGCCCGCTCCTCCGCCGCCCGGCGGGCGGGTGCGCCGCCGCCCCCCGCCGACCAACTTCTCGAGAGGATAGGGCCGGTCTTCGTCGTCGATGTTGAAGGGCCGCTGCTGAAAATCGTCTGGATCCGCCATGCCGGAGTGCCTCTCACGTCGGATGCATCAGCCCACGAGCTGATCGTATCGGGTACGAAGCAGCTTAACGTCTTCCCACGTCGGACGTTTCCACTGCGGATTGCGAAGCAGCGCCGCCGGATGGTACGTCACCATGAGCGGCAGCCCGTAGAAATCGTGGAACTTGCCCCGAAGAGACGCCAGCGACGACTTCCGCTCCAGGAGCGCATTTCCGGCCGTACGACCCACGGCGAGCAGGATTCTGGGCTTGACGAGGGCGATCTGTTTGTACAGGAGCGGCAGGTGGGCCGCCGTCTCCTCGGGGAGTGGGTCCCGGTTGCCGGGCGGTCGGCTCTTCAGAATATTGGTGATGTAAACGTCTTCCCGCTTGAAGTGGATGGCGGCGAGAATCTTGTCGAGCAACTGTCCGGCGCGGCCCACGAACGGTTCGCCCCGCTTGTCTTCTTCCGCGCCCGGCGCCTCGCCGATGATCATGAGGCCGGCATGCGGGTTGCCGACGCCGAAGACGAGGTTCTGCCGCGCTTCGTCGATGGGGGTGAGGACGTGCGTGCGGGCGTATGCTTCCACCTCCTCGAGCGTCTTCATGGCGCGGAGCGGAGAGCCCTCCGGGATCAGCGCCTCGATGCGTTCATACGGCGAGCGGGCAGGGTCCCGGCTCGGATCGATGGGGTTGCCGAAAAGGTCGTGCGTGGGCATGGCGGCTTCGGACGATGGGAGGGGGGATGCCGGCGCGAGGTTTTCGGGCGCGAGGTTTTCGGGCGCGAGGTTTTCGGGCGCGAGGTTTTCGGGCGCGAGGTTTTCGG
>JALSSK010000433.1 GCA_026984335.1 Rhodothermales bacterium | reverse complement strand
TCGCTTCAGCGGCAAGAAGGAGACGGCGAAGCAGTACTTCAGCCATAGCGGGTACCCCGGCGGCGTCAGTCTTCGGACGCCGAAGGAGATGCGCCGGCGTCGCCCGAAGTTCATCGTGGAGAACGCCGTTCGCGGCATGCTTCCGAAAGGTCCGCTCGGCCGGCAGATGTTCAAGAAGCTGAAGGTCTACGCCGGAGCCGAGCATCCGCACGAGGCACAACAGCCCCAGGAGCTCACGCTCTGAGCTTTCTCCAGAGATCATTGACCCGTCACGTTATAATTCCAGGCTAAAAAATGGCAGCACTGGCTCAATATAACGCCGTTGGACGCCGCAAGACCTCCGTCGCCCGCGTCTACCTCCGCCCGAACGGAAGCGGCAAGATCATCGTCAACAAGCGCGATATCGAAACGTACTTCCCGCTCAAGTGGCGGCGCAACGTCATCCAGGCCCCGTTCGAAGCGACCGGGACGCAGGGGCAGTTCGACGTCGTCGTCAACGTGAAGGGCGGCGGCCTCACGGGACAGGCCGAAGCCATCCGGCTCGGCATCGCCCGCGGCCTCGTGGCTTTCAACGAAGAACTGCGCAAACCCCTCCGCGACGCCGGCTATCTGACGCGCGACCCGCGCATGGTCGAGCGCAAGAAGTACGGACAGCCCAAGGCGCGCAAGCACTTCCAGTTCTCGAAGCGTTAATCCTCCGGAGCCGGCTCGTCATTCGGGCCGGCTCTCTGTAGCTATCACACATACGGCCTGATGCGCTGTGGGGTGACTGCACGGGCAGTTTCACGGCGCAGGCGAGGGCCGTAGCGGCTCTTAACCCAACCCTCTGACCTCATGAGCGATACCCAGGACGTCCAGCAAGCCCAACCGTCGACCCACCGGGTCACCATCGAACAGCTGCTCAAGGCCGGCGCCCATTTCGGGCACCTGACCAGCCGTTGGAATCCGAAGATGAAGTCGTACATCTTCATGGAGCGCAACGGCATCCACATCATCGACCTGACCCAGACGCAGAAGCTGCTCGACAGGGCCGCCGATGCCGCCACCCGCTTCGCCCGCCGGGGCAAGAAGATCCTTTTCGTGGGCACCAAGAAACAGGCCCGCGAAATCATCCGCCGGCAGGCCGAGGCATGTCATTCCCCCTACGTCGTCGAACGCTGGCTCGGCGGCACGCTGACCAACTTCCAGACCATTCGCCAGAGCATCCGCCGCATGGAGGAACTCATCAAGATGGAGGAGGACGGCACGCTCGATCAGCTCAAGAAGAAAGAGCGCCTGATGAAACATCGCGAGCGCTTGAAGCTGGAAAAGGTGCTCACGGGCATCAAGGACATGGCCCGCCTGCCCGGCGCGCTGTACATCGTGGACATCAACCGCGAACACATCGCCGTCAAGGAAGCGCGCAAACTCGGCATCCCCATCATCGCGATGGTCGATACGAACTGTGATCCCGACCTTGTGGACTATCCCATCCCGGCAAACGACGATGCCCTGAAGTCGATCGACCTGGTCACTTCGGCCATTGCCGACGCCGTGAGCGAGGGGCACAAGGAGAAGCAGATCCAGGAGGAGACGGCCAAGGCGGAGAAGGCTCGGGTCAAGATGGAGGCGGAAGCCCGGAAGGAAGCCGAAGCGAAAAAGAAGGCTTCCTCGAAGAAAAAGCCCCGGAAGGGCGCTGCGCCGAAAGAAGGAGCCGCCGCCGAAGCAGCCGCGCCGAAGCAGCCCGAAGCTTCCACGGAGACGACGCCCGCAGAGGCCGCGGCTCCGAAGGCCGAGGCTCCGAAGGCCGAGGCTCCGAAGGCCGAGGCTTCCGGCGAGCCCGCAAAGGAAGGCTGATCCTTACGGTCCCGACTTCCTGAAACAGCGGAGGGCTGGGCGAAACCGCGCCTGATCCTTCCGCCTCTTCGATCTCGCAAGAACGTATTTCCCATAGAAGCTATGACTATCACGGCAAAAGACGTTAAGCGCCTGCGCGACATCACCGGCGTCGGCATGATGGATTGCAAGCGGGCGCTTCAGGAAGCCAACGGCGACTTCGAGGCCGCCATCGACATTCTCCGGAAGAAGGGCCGGAAAGTGGCCGCCAAGCGCGCCGACCGCGAGGCCAACGAGGGCCTCATCGTCACCGCGTGCACCGACGACCGCCGCGCGTGCGCCCTGGTCGAGGTCAACTGTGAGACCGACTTCGTGGCGCGCAACGAGGACTTCCAGGCTTTCGCCAACGAGATCGCCGCGCTCGTGCTGCGCGAGCGCCCGGCCGACCGCGAGGCGCTGCTCGCGCTGCCGTTCAAAGACGGCCGCACGCTCGGCGAGGCCTTGACGGACCTCACCGGCAAGATCGGCGAGAAGATCGACGTCCGGCGCTTTGCCGTGGTGTCCACCGACGAGGGGCGGGTAGTCTCGTACATCCATCCCGGCGCGCGCCTCGGCGTGCTCGTCGAGGTGGCCGGCGAAGGCGACCTGGAAACGGCGGGCCGCGACGTGGCGATGCAGGTGGCCGCGCTCAACCCGATCGCCCTCGCGCCCGAGGAGGTGCCGGCCGACGTGCAGGAGAAAGAGATGGAGATCGCCCGCGAGGCCGCCCGCAACGAGGGCAAGCCCGAGCACATCATCGACAACATCGCCCGGGGCAAGCTGAAGCGCTTTTTCAAGGACAACGTCCTCATAGAGCAGCCCTTCGTCAAGGACGCTTCGATGACGGTGAAAGAGATGCTCAAGCAGGCCAACGCCCGGGTGAAACGGTACGTCCGCTTTGCTCTCGGCGGCTGAGCCCGATGCCCGGCCGACACCATACAAGGGCGCGTTTCGCAGCATGCGGGGCGCGCCCTTTTTTGAAGCCGACATTCCGCGCGCCCTTTTGCAAAGAACCCGCCCAGGCTGTAGCTTCCCGCCATCCATGAAAGAAGAAACGTCGCACATGCCCAACGGCTCGACCGAACGGAATCCCTCCCTGCGCTACCGACGCGTGCTGCTCAAACTCAGCGGCGAGGCGCTTCTGGGGTCGAAAGCCTACGGGATCGATGCGGAGATGCTCTCGCTCTACGCCACCGAGATCAAACAGGTGGTCGAGGCGGGGGTGGAGATCGCCATCGTCATCGGCGGGGGGAACATCTTCCGGGGCGTGAACGCTTCGGCGGGCATGACGCGCGCCCACGCCGACTACATGGGCATGCTTGCCACGATGATCAATGCGATGGCCCTGCAGGATGCGCTCGAACAGACCGGCGTGTGGACGCGCCTGCAGTCGAGCATCAAGATGGAGGAGATCGCCGAGCCGTTCATCCGGCGGCGCGCCATCCGCCACCTCGAAAAGGGCCGCGTGGTCATCTTCGGGGCGGGCACCGGCAACCCGTACTTCACCACGGACACCGCCGCCGCGCTCCGCGCGCTCGAGATCGACGCCGAGGTCATCCTCAAGGGCACCCGCGTCGACGGCATCTTCACGGCGGCCCCCGAGAAGGACCCCACGGCGGAGCGGTTCGAGACGATCTACGGCGACGAGGTGATCCGGCGGGGCCTGCGTGTGATGGACCTGACGGCCTTCACGCTGTGCCAGGAATCCCGCAAACCGATCATCGTGTTCAACATGAAAACGTCGGGCAACCTGATGCGGATCGTTCGGGGCGAACCCATCGGCACGCTGGTCCACTGGAACGGAACGGAAGCCGAACCGGCCCGCTGACACGTTCGTCCGCCCTTGCCCACGAAATCGTAGTCCGGAGGTCGCACATGCTACACGAAGACATCGAGCTGATTCTCGAAGACGCCGAGGAGCATATGGAAAAGACGCTGGAGCACCTGCGTCATGAGTTGAGCGCCATCCGCGCCGGGCGCGCCACACCGGCGATGCTCGAGAACGTCCGGGTGGATTATTACGGGACGCAGACGCCGCTCAACCAGATGGCCAGCGTCAGCGCGCCGCAGCCCGACCTCCTCGTGGTCCAGCCCTGGGACCGCTCGGCGCTCAACGACATCGAGAAAGCCATCATGGCGGCCAACATCGGGCTCAACCCGTCGAACGACGGCAACATGATCCGCATCCCCGTGCCGCCGCTTTCGGAGGAGCGCCGGCGGGACCTCGCCAAGACGGCCCGGCATCGCGGCGAAGAGGCAAAGATCGCCATCCGTAACATCCGTCGGCATGCCAGGGACGAGATCAAGAAAACCCAGAAGGAGGAGCACCTCCCGGAAGACATGCGCTTCGAGGGCGAGGAGCGACTCCAAAAACTGACCGACCGCTACATCGAGAAGGTGGACACGCTGCTGCATCACAAGGAAGCGGAGATCATGGAGGTCTGAAGCGCAGAGGCGGGCGCTCGCCCCTCGCGAAACAAGTCGCCCGAATGCGCATACTGACAGCGACTGACCCCTCCCGGAGAGGTGCCCGAGCGGCTTAAGGGGCACGCCTGGAAAGCGTGTGTACCGGCAGACCCGGTACCGTGGGTTCGAATCCCACCCTCTCCGCATCGAAGAGCCGGAATGCGCGCGCACTCCGGCTCTTTCGTTTCCGGTCCGAGTATGGCTTCGGCCCGGCTTTTTCGAACGCGAACCTTGAACCGCAGACCTATGATTTCGAGCATGACGGGCTTCGGGCGCGGAACCGCCGAGGCGAAAGGCATCACGGCCTCCGTGGAGATGCGCTCGGTGAACAGCCGGTATTGTGAGGTGTCCGTGCGCATGCCCCGCTCGCTCGCCGAATACGAGAGCGAGATTCAGAACCTCATCAAAAAGGCCTTCGCGCGTGGACGCCTGAGCGTGAACATTCAGGTGGAGCAGGCGCTCGACGACGCGCTGCCCGTCCGCGTGGACCCGAAGGCCGCCCGCGCCTACGGACGCCTCCTCGAGACGCTCCGGGACGCCGCCGGCATCGACGAGCCCATCCGCATGGAGCACCTGCTCAAGTTCTCGGAGGTCTTCCTGCCCCCCGAGGAGACGCCCGCGAAGGCCGAACGCGCATGGGAGGTCATCCGCGCGGCGCTCGACGAAGCCGTCGCGGCGATGCGGGCCATGCGGCGGCAGGAGGGCCGGGCGCTCGAAGCCGACCTCAGGCTCCGCATCGACGCCATCGAGCAACGGCTCGACCACGTCGAAACGTCCGCTCCGGAACGCATCGAACAGGCGCGCGCGCGGCTCACCGAACGCCTCGAAGCCTTCTTCACCGACGAGCGACTCAATCGGGAGCGGCTCGAGTTCGAAATCGCGCTCCTTGCCGACAAGCTCGACGTCACGGAGGAATGCGTCCGCCTCCGCTCTCACCTCGCGCTCTTCCGCGAAGCCCTCGCCGGCGGCGAGCCCGTCGGGCGAAAGCTGAACTTTCTCGCACAGGAGATCAACCGGGAGATCAACACCATCGGCTCGAAAGCAAACGACGCGGCCATCGCCCACCTCGTGGTGGAGATGAAGGAGGAGCTCGAGAAGATCCGCGAACAGGTGGAAAACACGGAGTAGGCCGTCGCCCGCATGAGTCAGAGAAAGATCATCGCCCTCACCGCGCCGAGCGGTTCCGGCAAGACGACCCTCGCGCGGCGGGTGCTCGAAGCCTTCCCGGAGATGCGTTTCTCGGTGTCGGTCACCACGCGCCCGCCCCGTCCCGGCGAAAAAGACGGCGTGCATTATCACTTCATTTCCGAAGAGGACTTCCGCCGGCGCATCGCCGCGGGCGACCTGCTCGAATACGAGGAGGTGTACCCCGGGCGGTTCTACGGGACGCTGGTGAGCGAGGTGCGGGAGGCCACGCGGGAACACCCCGTGCTCCTCGACATCGACGTGAAGGGCGCCGAGAACGTGAAGCGAATCTTCGGCGACGACGCGCTGGTCGTTTTCATCCGCCCGCCCTCGCTGGAGGTTTTGGCCGAGCGGCTGCGGCGTCGGAACACGGAATCCGAGGAGACGCTCCGCCACCGTCTCGAACGCGCCGCGCACGAACTGGCGTACGCCGACCGCTTCGACGCCGTGGTGGTGAACGACGACCTCGACCGCGCCACCGAAGAAACCATCCGTCTCATCCGCTCGTTTTTGGAGCGCTGACGCCCGTTTTGCCGCCTGTCCCCTTTCCGAGAGACGCCATGCCCGACCCCGTCGAAGATCAGCCCTTGAAAGGCCGGAAGCTCCTCCTCGGCGTCACCGGCGGCATCGCGGCGTACAAGGCGGCGACGCTCGTGCGGCTCTTCAAAAAGGGCGGCGCGGACGTGCAGGTGCTCATGACGCCGGACGCCGGGCGCTTCATCACGCCGCTGACGCTCGGCACGCTCTCCGGGCGCGAGGTGCTCATCGAAATCTTTCCCGAGAACGAGGACGGGACGTGGACGAAGCACGTCGAACTGGGGCTCTGGGCCGACCTCTTCGTCGTCGCACCGGCCACGGCGCAGACGTTGGCCAGGCTCGCCCACGGCTTCAGCGACTCGATGCTCACGGCGACGGCGCTGGCGGCGCGTTGCCCGATGCTCGTCTGCCCGGCGATGGACCACGACATGTACCTCCACCCGGCCACGCAGGCCAACCTGGAGCGGCTGCGCTCGTACGGCTATGAGGTGATGCCGCCGGGGTTCGGCGCGCTCGCGAGCGGCCTCGTCGGGCACGGGCGCATGCCGGAACCGGAGGAGATCTTCGCCCGCGTCGTGGAGAAGCTGGGAGCGGGCGACGAGGCGGCGCGCGGGGCTTCGCTCGAAGGCAAGGAGGTGCTCGTCACCGCCGGGCCCACGCGCGAGGCGCTCGATCCCGTGCGCTTCCTCACGAATCACTCGACCGGCAGCATGGGCTTCGCGCTGGCCGAAGCCGCCGCCCGGCGCGGAGCCCGCGTCTCGCTCGTCAGCGGCCCCTCGGCACTGCCCACCCCGCCCGGCGTCACCCGCGTCGACGTGGTCACGGCCGAGGAGATGCATGCCGAAGTGCAGGCGCGCAAAGACGCCGACCTCGTCCTCATGGCCGCCGCCGTGGCCGACTTCACGCCGGAGACGACCGCCGCCTCGAAGCTCAAGAAGACCGGCGACGCGATGACGCTCCGCCTCCGCCCGACGCCCGACATCCTCGCCGCGCTCGGCCGCGAGAAGCGCCCCGGACAGACGCTCGTCGGCTTCGCCCTCGAGACCGACGACGGCCTCGCCAACGCCCGGCGCAAGCTCGAAAGGAAGAACCTCGACTGGATCGCGCTCAACAATCCGAACGAGGAGGGCGCGGGCTTCGGCGTGGGGACGAACCGCGTCACGCTCCTCCACCGGAGCGGCCGCACCGAGGCCCTGCCGCTAATGCCGAAACGCGCCCTCGCCGAGGCCATCCTCGACCGCGTCACGGCGTCGATGCGCGCCGGCGTTCCCGAAGGCACCTAGCGGCGCGGACGGCTCAGTGTTGCCCCATTTCCTCCCCCTGCTCCATCGGGAGCCCTTTGGCCATCCACCCCATCATGTCGCCTTCCATGTGGGCAAGGTTCGAAAAGCCGTTGTTCTTCAGAATGTCGGCGGCGATCCCCGCGCGGCGACCGCTCCGGCAGTACAGAATGATCTCCTTGTCCTTGTACGGCGCGAGTTCGTCGAGGTGATCGGCGATCTCGGTGTGCGGAATGTTCCTCGCGCCCGGCACGTGGCCCTGGGCGAACTCGGCGGGCGTGCGCACGTCGAGGATGAGCACGTCCTCGCGGGGCGTCTCGCGGAGTTGGAGCACCTGCTCCTGCGTCACTTCGCGCACGACGACCGGCGCTTCCGCCGTCGCCGTTTCGGACGATGGTGCGCCGGAGTTCGCGCCGCTGCGGCACGACGTGCCGAGCACGAGGATCGACAGGAACAGAAAAGGAACGAGTCGTCTGGTCATGGTGGATTGCGGGGTATGATGGAAATAAAACGTTGGATTCGGACGAGTATACGCCGGACGGGCCGGATGCTTCCGTGACGAAGTCACGAAAGCTGTGGATACGCCGTGCAAAAGTGGTGCATAAAAATTGCAGCGCCGCGCGCGCCCGGACTTGAGGTACCGCCGCCGCGCGCCTAGTTTACGGACCGTCCCCACCACCCCGCGCCTCATCATGCCGACGCCCCTGCAGACCTTGCGCGCCGCCCTCCGATACGAAATGGCCCTCGGCGGCCCGTTCGTCCCGCTCGTCGCGCCCGAAAACCTCGCGCCCGAAAACCTCGCGCCCGAAAACCTCGCGCCCGAAAACCTCGCGCCGGCATCCCCCCTCCCATCGTCCGAAGCCGCCATGCCCACGCACGACCTTTTCGGCAACC
>JALSSK010000432.1 GCA_026984335.1 Rhodothermales bacterium | reverse complement strand
CGAGCAGCCCCCATCCAAGCTTTTCGCGGGGCGGCGCTTCGAGGGGCAGGTGTTCGAGCGTGTGGGTGTCGGTCAGGATGAAGGCGTCGGGGTGCGCGTCGTTGGCGGCCTGGAGGTAGGCCATGCTGACCGGACGCCCGGCGCACGCGACGAGGTGCGCCCGGACCATGCGCAGCAACGAAACGTCATCGTCGGGGCGGGCGAAGAGCGCCTGAAGCGCGCGCGCGGCGGCCATGCCCACGGCGGACAGATACGCCTCCTCGCAACCTTCCGGGACCGTGCCCACGAGAACGGCCTCTATGGCGACGCCCTCCGGCGCCATTTCCCGCACAAGTGCCTCGACGACGCGCGCGGCAGCGGGCGGAGCGCCGCGGGAGGCCTCCGTGCCGGAAGGGGCCGCAGGCTCGAACGTCCACGGCGGACCTCCTTCGAGCGCGACGCGCGAGGCGCCGCCGGTGGCTGCGCGCACGGCCACCGCCATCCCCCGCCGCATCGGCAGCATCAGCGCAAAGCCGTCGAAATAGTGCGTGTGCTCGCCGATCAGGCTCAGGCTGCCGTGGGCGAAGGCGGCTTCCGCCGGCCGCTCCGAAGGGCCGAAATGCTCGACGAGGAGGGCCTGCGCCCGGTCCGTCAACTGCGCGGGCCGCAGCGTCTCCCGCTCCTGCAAACGGTTGAGCGTGTGCAGGAACGGCCGCACGAAAGACGGCGTGGAGGGGCGCTCCGGCGGAAGAGGGGGCTTCTCCATAAAAAGCTGCGATGACCGGGTTTCAGGGCGCGAGGGGCTTCGTTGAAAAGGCCGAGACAAAGGATGACGATCAACAGACAATCTTCACGGCGTGAAACCCGGGCGCGGAAAAATGAACGAAAAGCGTAAGCGCTTACGCCAATTAATGCAACGGCGCGGCGGTCGGCTCGATGCTTTTTCGTGAGAACTACACAACGCGCCCGAGACACCTATGTCCGCCGCCGAGCGTTGGTTTCCCGGGGGGCGCGTTTTACCGGGCGCGCCGGCGTCGGGTTGACACGCGGCGTTCCCCGTCGTACGTTTCCCCCGCGCGCCCTTTCCCGTCGTATCGTTTCCCTGCGCGCCTTCAATCCGTGACGCATCCCCCATTCACCACCGTGGAGGTCCCCCATGTCACGCTTCAGGCACTCCTTTTTCTTCATGACGGCTTTCTTCATGACGGCGGCGCTCGTGTCCGGGTCCGGATGCCGGGCGCAGGCGCCGAACGCCGAGGCGCAGATCGCCGGGGCCGTCAGCCCGCTGCCGGAGGACCTCCGCGCCGGAGCCGCAGTGATGGGCTATACCGCCGACGGGAAGCTCGTCACGATTCGTGAGGGCACGAACGAGATGATCTGCCTGGCCGACGACCCGAACCGCGAAGGCTTCCACGCCGCCTGCTATCACGTCTCGCTCGAACCGTACATGGCGCGCGGACGCGAACTTCGGGCCGAAGGCATCACCGGGGCCGAGTCGCTCGAGGTCCGGCACCGGGAGGCCGAGGAGGGCGCGCTGAAGATGCCCGAAGCGCCCGCCACGGTGTACAACCTCTCCGGCGACAGCTTCGACCCGACCACGGGCGAGGTGACCGGAGAACGGCGGCTCTATGCCGTGTACATCCCGTATGCGACTCCCGCCTCGACCGGGCTCCCGGATCATCCCATCGGCCCCGGCGCACCGTGGATCATGCGCCCCGGCGCCCCCACGGCGCATCTCATGATCAGCCCGCCCACCGCCGAAAACTAGCCCCGGCGCCCGGAGCGGTCAACGCACGCGCGGCTTCCACCGGCCCTCGCGGAACACCTTGCGGATGTCCGCGAGCACCTCGCGGTCGATCTTGAGCGTCTCCCCGGCGGCAAGGTCCACGTTCTCGACGGGCGGGATGCGGAGGTCGTAGTTTTCCCATCCCATGTAATCGACGAGGATCTGTTGAAACTCGGCGTCCACGACGCCGTCGATGGGGCCGTCGTAGAAGCCGCGCACCTTCCAGATCTGCTGAAGCTCCTTCGCGATGTCCCCGGTGACGGGGATCATGTGCTCCGGCTTCGATTGTGTGAAGTACAGGTTGTTGAGCCGGTACAGCCGGGCGAGTTCGGCGATGGGCGTCTCGTGGTCGTAGACCGAGATGTCGACGAAGTTGTCCTGTCCGTCGTAGCCCGCGCCTTTGCGCACGACGAGCAGGGCCGCGCTTTGCTCGCCGCGCTGATCGCCGCCGGCCTTGCCCCCGGCGATGAGGGCCGCCACGAGCCGGTCGGCGAGGCTGCCTTCGGTGGTCTCGAACGTCTCGGCCATGGCTTCGACGGTCTCCTTCGAGACGAGGATGTTGCCCTGCACGGTGTAGCCGTGGCCGGTGAGGACGGTCCCGTTGTTGCCCTGTTCGAGGCCGCCTTTGGCCGGAGGACCGTCCGCCTGCCCGACGCGCCCGCCGGCCCAGTCGAAGCACTCCGTCCCGGTCCACATTGCCGCGTTGCCGTGGGCGTCGACGATGCCGACCTGCCGCTGTTGCCGCCCCTCGTCGCCGCGAAGGACGATGCGAAGGGCTTCCTCCGCCGTCGCGCCGTTCTCCATCAGCTCCAGCCCCTTGATGCCGTAGTCGAGCTCGGCAAAGCTCTGTGTGGCGACGGCGCCGACGCCCGCCTTCGCCCATGGCACCACGGGCCGGAGGTTCGGAAACTTGGACTGCACGGCGATGCCGAGGTCGCCCGTCTCGGGGTCGAAGCCGACGATGGAGAAGGTGGAGACGAGCGGCGGCTCTTCGTGCCCGAGATCGAAGGCGAAGAAGGCGGCGACGCCGAGGAACGCGACGGCGAGGGCGGAAAGGGCGAGGCGGTTCATCATCGAGACGGGCATGCGGTGAAAAGGAAAGCGAACGGTTCCAATCTCCACAACTACCGGGAAAGTCACAAGGGCTGATTTTTCGATTGCGCGCCCCCGGCGCCGGCATTGGACTCCTATCCCGAAAGGCCCTAATTTCCGCCGGCGTCTCGCGCTCTGCCTTTTCCCAGACCTTCCCGCCCATGCAACGTTGGCTTCGAGTGGCGTACGGCATCGACCGGTTCAGTGAACGGACGGGGCGGGTGATCTACTGGCTGACGCTCGTGATGGTCGTCGTCGGGGCGTACAATGCGGTGGCGCGCTACCTCGACCGGTACACCGGCCTCGGTCTCAGTTCGAACCTGTACATCGAGCTGCAGTGGTATCTCTTCAGCCTCGTCTTTCTCCTCGGGGCCGCCTACACGCTCAAGCACGACGCCCACGTCCGCGTCGACGTGCTGTACGCGCGCCTCTCGCCCCGGGGCAGGGCGTGGATCAACCTGGCCGGGACGGTGCTTTTCCTGATCCCGTTTTGTGTGATGATGCTGTGGGTCTCGTGGCCGTCGGTGCGGAACTCGTGGATGGTGCGGGAGATGTCGCCGGACCCCGGCGGGCTGCCGCGCTATCCGATCAAGGCCATGGTGCCGCTCGCGTTTTTGCTTCTCCTCGCGCAGGGCGTGTCGATGCTGATCAAGCAGATCGCTTTTTTGCGGGGCGCTTTGCCGGGTGAGGGGGCCGAGGAGGCCGAGGTGCACGGCGGAGGGCACGTGTGATGGAGGAATGGCTCGGCCCGCTCATGTTTGCCGGAGCGCTCGTGCTCATCTTCTCCGGCTATCCGGTGGCCTTCGCGCTCGGCGGCACGGCGTTGCTCTTCGCCTTCCTCGGCGTGGAGATGGGGTTGCTGGACTGGCACCTGCTGCTCACCATGCCCGACCGCACCTTCGGCGTGATGTCGAACTTCGTGCTGCTGGCGGTGCCGTTCTTCATCTTCATGGGCACGATGCTCGAAAAGTCGCGCTTGGCCGAGGATCTGCTCACGACCATCGGGCAGCTTTTCGGGCCGATGCGAGGCGGGCTGGCGCTGGCGGTGGTGTTCGTGGGCACGCTGCTGGCGGCGGCCACGGGCGTCGTCGGGGCTTCGGTGGTGGCGATGGGGATGATCTCGCTGCCGGTGATGCTGCGTTACGGGTACTCGAAGGAGCTCTCGGCGGGCATCATCACGGCTTCGGGCACGCTGGGGCAGATCATCCCGCCGAGCGTGGTGCTGGTGGTGCTGGCCGATCAGCTCGGCGTGTCCGTGGGCGACCTGTTCGTGGGCGCGCTCGTGCCCGGTCTCATGCTCGCGGGGATGTACGGGCTCTATGCGGTGGGGGTGGCGCTCTTTCGCCCGGAGCAGGCGCCGGCGCTCCCCCCGGAGGCGCGGGGCCTCTCCGCCGGGGCGCTTCTGAAGCGTGTGATCCTGGTGATGATGCCGCCGCTGGTGCTCATCCTGCTCGTGCTCGGCTCCATCTTCGCCGGCGTCGCCACGCCCACCGAGGCGGGGGCGCTCGGGGCGCTCGGGGCCGTCCTCCTGGCGCTCGCCAACCGGCGGCTCTCGCTCGCCGTGCTCCGGGAAACGATGGCCGAGACGACGAAGCTCACCTCCATGGTGATGCTCCTGCTCATCGGCTCGACGGCCTTCGTGCTCGTCTTTCGCGGTCTCGGCGGCGACCTGTGGATCGAGGAGATGCTGACCAACCTGCCGGGCGGCGTCGCGGGGATGCTCTTCGTGGCGAACCTCGCCGTCTTCCTCCTCGGCTTCTTCATCGACTTCTTCGAGATCGCCTTCATCATCATCCCGCTCCTGGCCCCGGCGGCGCTCGCGCTCGGCATCGACCTGGTCTGGTTCGGTGTGATGATCGGGATGAACCTTCAGATGTCGTTCCTGACGCCCCCCTTCGGCTTCGCGCTCTTCTACCTGCGCGGCGTCGCCCCGCCGGAGGTGAAGACGACCCAGATCTACCGGGGCGCGGCGCCGTTCATCCTCATTCAGGTCCTCGGCCTGCTCCTGATCATCCTCTTCCCCCGGCTCGTCACGTGGCTGCTTTGAGGAAACGTGTTTATAGCTTCGCCACGCGGTGGAGGGTTTGGCGGTCGAGGCGGTGGGGGCCGTCGAAGGTGACGAGGCGGTAGGGGAGGGCGAGCGTGCGGAGGCGGGCCTCCTCTTCGGCAAGGCGCTTCGCGCTGACGTACTCGTCTTTCGTGCCCACCACCAGGATCAGCGTCTCGTCGGTGAGGCGCGTGCGGAGGGCGTCGGCGTCGAGGTCGTGCGCGAGGGCGCCGGCCCAGAGGAGGAGCCGTTCGGCGCGTACGCGGCCCCTCGTGAACCACCGCGAGGCCGTGGCCGTGCCCTGCGAGAAGCCGAGCACGCGCACCGTCACGGCGGCCCGGTCGCACGCGGCGAAGACGGCGTCGTACACGGCGTCGAGGTAGCGCACGTAGTCGGCGATCTCGTGGAGGCGGTCCTCGCGCGTCATCCACGAGGCGCCCACCTTGTCGATGCCGCTCCGCAGGTAGAAGCGCGAGAGCGCCTCGGGGGCGACGAAGAGGCGGGCGCCGTCGTCGAGCGCCTCGAAGGGGCGGAGGAAGTCGGCGGCGAGCTGTCCGTAGCCGTGGAGCACGAACCACACCTCGCGGGCCGTCCCGGCGTCGCCGAGCGTATAATACCGCGCCGTGCGGGAAACGGTGAGGAAATGCGGGTCGGGCGTGTGCGGGTCGCTCATTCGGAGGCTTCGGGCAAGGTCGTCCCGGCGTCGATCTCGCGGATGATGGCGAGGTGGTGGTCGGAGTGGACGCGCGCGAGCCGGAGCCATTCGTCGGCGCGGAGCGTGCCCATGAACGGATGCGGCAGGCCGCCGGTGCGTGCGGGAAGCTCGGGGAGGAGTGCCTTCACCTCGGCGTACTTCTTCCGGCTGCGCGCCAGCGTCTTCTCGAGGTCGGCCCGCGTCACCGTCTCCGGAGGCGCGACGCTCTCCGGGGCCTTGCCGCGCCCGCGCGCGAAGCGTCCCTGCGCCAGCGTCCGTCGTCCCGCCTCGTTGAGCGCGGCCTCCGGCCGGACCATCGGATGCCCCGCGCAGATGAGCTCGGCCGCCTTGAGCATGCGGCTGTTCGAGAGCGCGACGTGGTAGAGATGGCGCGCCGGCGACCATCCCGAAACGGCCTCGTTCACACGGAAGAGCCGTTCATCCGGCCATTCGAGGAGCGCTTCGAGGTCGTCGTAACGCGCGCCGAGGGCGCGGTATGCCTCCTGTACGTCGAGGTCGGTCATGAGCAGTCGGTTCGGGGTTGGGGGGCATCGGTCCCGGCGAGGCGCTCGATCACGGCGAAGCAGCGGCCGGAGGACGTTTGCGGCGGTTGGGGCGACCGCGCGGCGGGAAAGATACGCGCCGGGCGGAAAGGATGCCCGGGGAATTCCAGGGAAAATGCGCGGCGTATGAATAAATGGCCATGTATTCATTAATCTCCCGAATAATATTTTGGAAAACCCCGGAGTGATCGTATTATAGTTGAAGCAGTGTCGGTCTTTTCGATAATCCGAGGGCGGCCATGCTCGAATATCTGGACCCCATCGACCGGAAGATTCTGGACATCCTTCAGGAGGACGGCGCGATCACGAACGTCGAACTGGCGCGGCGGGTGGGCCTGGCGCCGGCCACCACGCTCGACCGGGTCAAGAAGCTTCGTCAGAGCGGCGTCATTCGGGGCTACGTGGCCCTCGTCGATTCCTCGAAGGTCGATCAGGGGACCATCGCCTTCGTGTCGGTGACGCTCGACGGGCACGGCGCGGACCGCGTGCGCGCTTTCCGGGCGGAGGTGCAGCGCCTGCCGGAGGTGCTCGAATGTTATCACACGAGCGGCGAGAGCGACTATCTCCTCAAGGTGGTGGCGGCCGACATCGAGCGGTATGAAGACTTCCTGCTGCACAAGCTGGCGGCCATTCCCAACATCGGAAAGATCCACACGTCCTTTGTGTTATCCACCGTCAAGCACGAAACCAAGATTCCCATACAACCGGCCGGTTGAGCCGGGGCGGGCACAGACAGGGAGGGCAAAGTCATGAAAAAGCAAGACGACGGGAAAAAGCGGGGCGAAACGTACCAACCCACCACGCGCCTGATCCACGGGCACATGCGTTCGGCGGCGTGGGAATACGGGCATCATCTGGTGCCGCCCATCTCCACCTCCACCACGTTTCGGCTCGATTCGACGGTGCGCGGCGCGCAGGGCTTTCAGGAATACGGGCACGACGAGGATGCCGGCCGGCCCATCTACATCTACGATCGTCTCCGGGAGCCGAACAAGGATCTGCTCGAAGAGAACCTCGCGATGGCCGAAGGCGGCGAGACGGCGGTGACGTTCGCCTCGGGGATGGGGGCCATTGCGGCGGCGCTCGGGGTGCTCCTGCGGGCGGGCGAGCACGCGCTGACGCATCACACGCTCTACGGCTGCACCCACTCGCTGCTCAACAACTGGATGCCGCGCTTCGGCGTCGCCCACACGCCCGTGGACCTGACCGACCCCGACGCCGTGCTCGAACACGTCCGACCCGAGACGCGGGTGGTTTATTTCGAGACGCCCTCGAACCCCATCCTCGAGGTCATCGACGTCGCGGCGGTGGCCGAGCGCGTGGCGCGGGTGAACGAAGGGCGGTCGGAGGCGGAGCGCGTCTACGTCGTCGTGGACAACACGTTCGCCACGCCGTTTTGCCAGCGCCCGCTTGCATACGGCGCCGACTTCGTGGTGCACAGCCTGACGAAAGGCATCAGCGGCTTCGGCACGGACATGGGCGGCGTGGTCATCGGGCCGAAGAGCCGGCACGGCGAGGTGTTGCTCTACCGGAAGGATTTCGGCGGCGTGCTCTCGCCCCGCGCGGCGTGGAGCATCCTCGCCTACGGCTTGCCGAGCCTGGCCGTGCGGATGCGGCAGCAACTGGCCACCTCGCGCGAACTCGTGCGCTTCCTCGACAACCACCCGGCGGTGGCGGAGGTGCGGTATCCGGGCCTCCCCTCGTTCGAAGGGTACGAGACGGCGCGGCGGCAGATGGTGGACTACGACGGCAACTTCGCGCCGGGCAGCATCATCTACTTCGAGCTTCGCGGAGACACGCCGGCGGCGCAGCAGCAGGCCGGCATCCGGTTCATCAACCACCTCGCCGAGCATGCCTACACGATCACGCTGGCCGTCAGCCTGGGCAACGTGCGGACGCTCGTCGAGCACCCGTCGAGCATGACGCACGCGCCGATCCCGCCCGAAGAGCAGGCGGAGATGGGCATCCGGCCGAGCGGCATCCGCCTCTCCGTCGGCCTCGAAGCCGTGGACGACCTCGTCCGCGACCTCGAAGCGGCCCTCGAAGCGGCGCACGTCCTGATGCC
>JALSSK010000431.1 GCA_026984335.1 Rhodothermales bacterium | reverse complement strand
GTGAGGGCCTCGGCGAAGGCGTGCTGCGCCGGCGTCAGGCCAAACGCATGCCACGCCGCAGGCTGGACGACGAGCGCGAGGACGACGCGCCGCGCCCGCTCCACCCGCGCCGATACCGCCCGGAGATCCGCTTCCCCGGCGTCGGGGCCGATCTCGACGTATTCGGCGGCGGGGAACGCCGCGCGCACCATCGCGCCGAGAGGCGCTTCGGGCGGGTCGAGGTGGGAGGTGTGGGGCCGGACGAGGAGCGCCGTCATGCCCTCGCCGTCGGGCGCGTCGGGCCAGGCGTCCGGGGTGTCCTTGAGGATCGTCACGGCGCGCTCGGCCACGTCGTCGGCCACGGCCCGGTGCGCCGCCGTGCCCGCGTCGAAGGGCGGAGGGTGCGTGAACACGTCGTCGCCGAAGCGCGCCATGAGCGTTTCCTTCAGGCTCCACACGCGGGTGAAGGCTTCCTCGAGGCGGGCTTCGGAGAGGTCGCCGGCTTCGACGGCGCGGACGAGCCCGGCGACGGCGGCCTCGGGGTCGGGCGCGTCGAGCAGGACGTCGACGCCGGCGCGGACGAGCGCGGCGGCCTGTGCGCCCACCGCCTCCGGAGCGGCGCGGACGGCGGCCATGAGCAGGCTGTCCGTGATGACGACCCCGCGAAAGCCGAGTTCGCCCCGCAGAAGGTCGTGGAGGATGGGGCGGGAGGCGGTGGCGGGCGCGCCGGCCGGGTCGAGGGCGGGATAGACGACGTGCGCCGTCATCATGAGATCGACGCCTTCCGCGACGGCGGCGCGGAAGGGGACGGCGTCGGTGCGCGCCCACTCGGCGCGGTCGCCGGGGACGACGGGCAGCCCGGCGTGCGAGTCCGCGTGCGTGTTGCCGTGGCCGGGGAAGTGCTTGGCCGTGGCGAAGAGCCCTTCGGCGCGCGCGCCCCGCACGTAGGCCCGGACGAGCCGCGCCGCGCGCTCCGGGTCCGTCCCGAAAGCCCGCGTGGCGATGATCGGGTTCCTCGGGTCGCGGTTCACGTCGGCGACGGGCGCGAAGGTGACGTGGAGGCCGCAGGCGAGCGCCTCCCGCGCCGCGATCCGCGCCGAGGCCTCGACGGCCGCTTCGGCGTCGTCGCCGAGGGCGGCGAAGGCCATCGCGTGCGGGAAGACCGTGGCTCCGCGCACCTGTTGGCCCACGCCGCGCTCCATGTCGGTCGCCACGAGAAAGGGGAAGCGGCTCTTTGCCTGAAGCGCGGCGAGCGTCTCCGGCGTCCCCGGCAGGCTGCCGTTGAACAGCGCGAAGCCGCCGAGCGGGCATCGTTCGAGCAAAGCCGCCACGCGCGCGGCATCCTCGGCCACCGTCACCGGCGGCGGCAGGTTCGAGCCGAGACGGCCGAAGACGAGCTGGGCGGCTTTTTCGAAGCGGGTGGCGGGGCGCATGGGGCGTCTTTCGGGTGCGAGCAGGGGGGGCGGCGGCATCATTCGCTCCGATACAGCCCGTGCGTCTCGATGTACGCCCGCACGGCTTCGGGGACGAGGTAGCGGATCGAGCGGCCCGCCCGGAGGCGCGCGCGGATCGTCGTGCCCGAGATCTCGAGGAGCGGCGCTTTCACGAAGCGCGTCCGTTCGAGGAAGCGCTCCGGCACGCCGGAGCGGTCGGCGCCGGGGCGGTCGTACACGACGAGCGGCACGCGGGCGAGGATCGCGTCGGGCGCTCGCCAGGACCCGAAGTCGCGCAGGCTGTCGCCGCCGAGGATGAGCGCGAACGTGTCGGCGGGGTGGGCCGTCTGAAGCGCTCGCACCGTGTCGATGGTGAACGAGACGCCGCCGCGGCGGATCTCGAGGTCGGAGACGGCGAAGGCGGGGTGGTCTCGCGTGGCGAGGCGCGTCATGGCGAGACGGTGTTCGGCGGAGACGAGCGCGGCGTCGGGCTTATGGGGCGGGTGGGCGGCGGGCATCCACAGCACGCGGTCGAAGGCTTCCGCATCCCGCACCCACTCGGCGACGATCAGGTGCGCCGTGTGCGGCGGGTTGAACGATCCTCCGAAGATGCCGACGCGCATGGGGAGCGGTGGGAAGGTGGAGCGGGCGCGGGCCGGTTGCTAGCTTCTCTCGAGTTCATCGAGCCGTTTGATGCGCTCGGTGATCTGCTCGTACAGCGCCTCGGCTTCTTTGAGGAGGGGGCTGTCGGGGAAGAGCTGGATCAGGCGCTCATAATGCTCGATGGCGGGCTGAAGGCGCTCGCGCTGGCGGGCTCGGATGCTCTGGTCGGAGAAGGCGAGGTAGGCCCGCATCGCGCCCACGAGGGCGTCGTCGGCCCACTGCGTGTCGGGGAAGCGGTCGAAGGCGGCCTCGAAGGAATACGCCGCCGCCTCGAAGAGCTCGCGGCGCTCATAGAGCTTGCCCGCCTCGTATTGCTTGTGGGCCAGCTTCTCACGCAGTTCACGGATGCGCGCTTCGGCGTCGGCGGCCTTCTCGTGGTTCGGATACCGGTTCAAAAAAAGCTGAAACTGTTCGATGGCGCGTTCGGTGTCCGTCTGGTCGAGTTGATAGGCGGGCGAGCGGTCATAGTACGTCATCGCCAGTTCGTATTCGGCCTCGGGCACGCGGGGGTCGCTCCGAAAGATCTGGATGAAGCGGGTGTATTCGTTGGCGGCGAGGAGATAGTCCTTGTTGCCGCGATAGGCGCGGGCGAGGTAGAGCTGGGCGTCGGCGGCGTATTCGTGCGTGCGCCCGAAGTCGAACGCGCCCTGAAAGTAGAGGATGGCCTTGTCGTATTTCCCCGCCTCATAGCTTGCGATCCCTTTTTCGACGGCCTCGCGAGGGGTGTCGTAGCGCACGCGCCCGGAGCCGGAACAGGCGCTGAGCATCACGAGGGCGGCGAGCGCCGCGAAGGAGGAGATTCGGTGCAAACGCATAGGGTACATGGCCAACATGGAAAGCTCTATAAAAACGCACCTTGTCCTAACGCGGCAGGGGTGCGGAATCGTACAAAGAAAAAGCCGGGCCATGCGGCGACCGGCCTGTGAGACGCCTCATACGTGAGCGCGCTCGGCGCTGTTCCGGGGGTTGAGCGTGCCTGTCCCAACCTCAAATTGGGTTCCGCGTGGCTGCGCCGGTCCATCGCGGCGTTCCGCTGCATCGCCGCAAACCGGCGGATACGTCTGCTTCGGACCGGTTCACGGTCCGTAAGCGCCTTGCGACGAACCGGCTCGCGCACGCTCACGATCCAAAGCAGATTGGGTCAGGCACGCTCAGCGCAGGAGCTGGAGCTTGCCGTCGCGGTAGCGATGGTAGAAGAGCGCCTCGTTGACGTTGCTTCCGTTGAAGTGTATGCGCATGCCCAGGCCCTCATAGCGCGGGGCCTGCCGGAGCGTCTTTTCGAACCCGTCGCCGGGGTGGGCGAGGCGCTCCCGGAGGAGGAAGCGCGCCACGTCGTAGCCGGTGAAGGCGAGGCGGTTCGGGGGCGCTTCGCTCAGCGCGCGGTAGCGGCGCTCGAAGCGTTGCACCTCGCTCCGGCCGTGGTCCACGAAGAAGTCGTTCGTATAGGTCACCTGAAAGAGGCTCGCGCGCGCGGTGATGGGGAGGTCGTGCCAGGTTTTTCCGCCGAGCACGCGGGTGGTCACGCCCGCGTGCTCGAGGCCGGAGAGGACGCCGTCGGCCAGCGCGACGCCGTCGGGCGGGATGGGCAGATAGAGCGCGCCGACCTCGGAGAGCGAGTCCACGCCGATCACTTCGGGCAGGCGGTGCCAGTCGCGCGCCTCCGGCAGCAGCTCGAAGTACTGCACCGTCGCGCCGAGGCGGAGCGCTTCGTCCTGAAAGCCTTCGGCCATGCGCTCGCCCACGCTGTCGTTGAGTTCGGCGATGATGCCGAAGTCGCGGATGCGCAGGCCGTTGACGGCGAAGCGCGCCATCATGCGCCCGCGTCGGGTGATCGTGGGGTTGGCCTGAAAGACGTAGCGCCGCCCGGCGGAGACGGCCTCGTCCGTGGCCAGCGGGGTGACGAGCGCCACGCGGGCGCGCTCGGCGGCCCCGGCGGCGGCGACGGCCTCGTCGCTGTAGAGCGGGCCGATGATCACGTCCACGCCTTCCGCCGCCAGCGCCCGCACCTGTTCCGCCGCCTGCCGCCGGTCGTTGTGCGTATTGCGAAACACCATGCGCACGAGCGGCGCGTCGCCGGCGGTGCGGTTGTGCTCCTCCACCGCCAGCCGGATGCCGTTGAAGAGCGCCTGCGTGCGCGCCGCATCCTGCGCGTCGAGCGGCAGGGCGATGCCCAGGTTGATGACGCCGCGCCGGGCTTCGGCCAGCGCTTCGAGGGCAAAGCGACGCGTGCGCTCGGCCTCCGCCACGTACCGGCTGTCCGGATACTTCTCCACGAACGTTTTGAGGAGGGCCGCGGCGCGCTCGTAGGCGCCGTTCCGATACAATGCCTTCCCGGACATCAGCCACGCCGCCGTCGTCTTCCGGTTGAACGGATACTGGTCGATGACGACCCGGAAAAGGCGGAAGGCCCGGCCGTAGTCGCCCGCGTCGAAGGCTTCGAGGCCCTCGCTGAAGACCTCCTCGGCCGCCTCGATGCGCGGCGGCGGCGTGCGAAGCTCCTGCGCGGCGGCGGAGCGGCCGCCGAAGAGGACGGCCAGGAGCACGAAGATGACCGCCAGGCCGACCCGTGCGCGCATCCCATGCTCAAGCATCTCCATAACGCCGGTCCGTTGGTTTCGTCGAAAGCGCCCGCTCATTCCCACTCGATCGTCGCGGGCGGCTTCGAGCTGATGTCGTAGACCGCCCGGTTGATGCCCCGGATCTCGTTCACGATCCGGCTCGAGACGCGCGCGAGGAAGTCGTACGGCAGCTGCGCCCAGTCGGCGGTCATGCCGTCGACGCTGGTAACGGCGCGGAGGGCGCAAACGTTCTCGTACGTGCGCGCATCGCCCATCACGCCGACGGTCCGGACGGGCAAGAGCACGGCGAAGGCCTGCCACACGTCGTCGTAGAGCCCGTGGCTCTTGAGCTCGTCGATGAAGAGGGCGTCGGCTTCGCGCAAAACCTCGAGGTCGGCGCGGGTGACGGGGCCGAGGATGCGGATGGCCAGGCCGGGGCCGGGGAAGGGATGCCGCCCGACGATGGTCTCGGGCACGCCGAGCAGCCGCCCGATGGCGCGCACCTCGTCCTTGAACAGCTCGCGGAACGGTTCGATGACCTCCAGCGCCATCTCCTCCGGCAACCCGCCCACGTTGTGGTGCGTCTTGATGGTGGCCGAAGGACCCTTGAACGAGACGCTCTCGATCACGTCCGGGTAAAGGGTTCCCTGCGCGAGATACGCCGGCTTCCGCCCCAGCTCCTCGGCGATCTCTTCGGTGGCGCGGTCGAAGACCTCGACGAACGTGTTGCCGATGAGCACGCGCTTGCGCTCGGGGTCGGTCACGCCCGCCAGCCGGTCGAGGAAGAGCTCGGAGGCGTCCACGGCTTTGAGGCGAATGTTGAAATGGTCCCGGAAGGTGTCCTGCACCTGCTCCCATTCGCCCTTCCGGAGCAGCCCGTTGTTGACGAAGATGCACGTGAGCCGGTCGCCGAGAGCCTCGTGAAGGAGCACCGCCGCCACCGACGAGTCGACGCCGCCGGAGAGGCCGAGGATGACGTGCTCGTCGCCCACCTGCACCCGTATTTCCCGGATCTTTTCCTCGACGAACGAGGCGGGCGACCAGTCGCCGGCGCATCCGCACACGCGATAGGCAAAGTTTTCGAGGATCTGCCGCCCGTGCTCGGTATGGACCACCTCGGGGTGGAACTGCACGCCGAAGAGGGGCCGTTGGAGCGCCTTCACGGCGGCGATGGGGGCGTTGTCGGTGTGGGCGATGACGCGGAAACCTTCGGGCAGGCGCGTGAGGTGGTCGCCGTGGCTCATCCACACCGTCGCTCCGGAGGGCACGCCCGCGAGCAGGTCGGCGTCGTCGTCGACGACGAGGTGCGCCCGCCCGAACTCGCGCCGCTCGGCTCGCGCCACCTCGCCGCCGAGCACGCGCGCCATGGCCTGAAGCCCGTAACAGATGCCCAGCACCGGCATCGGCGATCCGTTGGCGCGGGAGAGCTCGAGCAGCTCCGGCGCAAGCTGCGGCGCGTCCTCGTCGTACACCGAGGAAGGGCCGCCCGAAAGAATGAGCCCCTTCGGCTCCAGCGCCGCCACCTCCTCCGGAGCCATGGTGCACGGATAAATCTCCGAATAGACCCCCGCCTCCCGGATGCGCCGGGCGATGAGCTGCGTGTACTGCGAGCCGAAATCAAGGATGACGATGCGCTCGTGCATGGAACGTTGGAGCGTTTGGACGTTGGAGCGTTGAACGTTGGGGCGTTGAACGTTGGGGCGTTGAACGTTAAGGCGTTTGAACGTTCCATGCCCTGGCGCATGAACGCATCAGCCCTTGACCATGGCGGCGTAGGCGTCGGCGTCCATGAGGTCGCCCGCTTCGTCCGGATTCGCGAGTTCGATCTCGATCATCCAACCCTCGCCGTACGGATCGTCGTTGACGAGCTCGGGGGCGTCCTCGAGGGCTTCGTTGACGGCCGTGACCGTGCCCGAGACGGGCATGTACAGCTCCGAGACCGTCTTCACGGCCTCGACCGTGCCGAACTCGTCGCCGCGCGCGAAGTCGTCGCCCACCGTGGGCAGTTCGACGTACACGATGTCGCCGAGCTCCTGCTGGGCAAAGTCGGTGATGCCGACCTTGCCGGTCTTGCCGTCGGCGCTTACGCGCAGCCATTCGTGATCTTTCGAATAGCGGAGGTCGCTGGGGAAGTTCATAGGAGGTGCGTTGGGCTGGTTGGCGAGGAGGGCGGGGCCGCGCGAGGCCCGCGCCGGGAGATTGCCGGAGTATAAAAATCAGCGCTCACAAAGCCGAGCGCCGGCGGCGCAAAAGCGAAAACTCAACACAAAATCACGCGTCGTCTTCTTCGAGCGAGAAGCGTTCGAGGAAGTGCGTGTCGAAGAGGCCCGCGCGGAAATCCGGGTTGCGGAGCAGTTGCCGGTGGAACGGGATCGTGGTCTTGACGCCTTCGATGACGAACTCGTCGAGGGCGCGGATCATCTTGTTGAGGGCGAGTTCTCGGGTGCGGGCGCGCACGATGAGCTTGGCGATCATCGAGTCGTAGTGCGGCGGGATGACGTATCCGGCATAGACGTGCGTGTCCACGCGGACGCCGTGGCCGCCGGGCGGGTGAAAAGTGCGGATCATGCCGGGCGAGGGGCTGAAGTTCCGGAACGGATCCTCGGCATTGATGCGGCACTCGATGGCGTGCCCGTGCAAGGGGACCTCGCGCTTGCGGACGTTCTCCCCCATCGCCACCCGGATCTGGTATTCGACGAGGTCGCAGTCGGCCACCTCCTCCGTCACGGGATGCTCGACCTGAATACGGGTGTTCATCTCCATGAAGTAAAAGTGCCCTTCGGCGTCGAGGAGGAACTCGACCGTGCCGGCGCCCTCGTACCGGACGGCCTCGGCGCCCCGGACGGCGGCCTCGCCCATGCGGCGGCGCAGGTCCTCGTCCACGACCGGCGAGGGGGACTCTTCGAGGAGCTTCTGATGCCGCCGCTGGATCGAACACTCGCGCTCGCCGAAGTGGATGACGGTCCCCTTTCCGTCGCCGAGGACCTGGATCTCGATGTGGCGCGGGTTGGCGATGAACTTCTCGACGTAGACGCCGCCGTCGCCGAAGGCGGCCTCGGCCTCGTTCCGGGCCATGTCGAACTGGGTGGCGAAGTCTTCGGCTTCGGTGACGAGGCGCATGCCCTTGCCGCCGCCCCCGGAGCGCGCCTTGATGATGACGGGATAGCCCATCTCGTCGGCGATGCGGCGGCCCTCTTCCATACTCTCGACGATCCCCCCGGAGCCGGGTACGACGGGCACCCCGGCGGCCCGCATCGTGTCCTTGGCGAGGCTCTTGTCGCCCATCATGCGGATCGTCTGCGGCGACGGCCCGATGAACTTGATGCCGTGATCGGCGCAGATGGCGCTGAAGTCGGCGTTCTCGGCGAGGAAGCCGTAGCCGGGATGGATGGCGTCGGCGCCGGTGACCTCGGCGGCGGCGATGAGACGGTCGAAGCGGAGGTAGCTGTCGCGCGCCGGGGGCGGGCCGATGCACACGGCCTCATCGGCGAACCGCACGTGGAGCGTGTCGCGGTCGGCGGTCGAGTAGACGGCCACCGTCTGAAGCCCCATCTCGTGACAGGTCCGGAGGATGCGGAGCGCAATCTCCCCGCGGTTGGCAATGAGGACTTTTTTG
>JALSSK010000430.1 GCA_026984335.1 Rhodothermales bacterium | reverse complement strand
GTACCTGGCGCGGCGGGCCATGATCAGCGCCGTCTCCTCATCAGAAACCATTCGGATGTGGTACTCCCTGTCCAGCATGTACTGGAACAGACGGTGCGTAAACGGATTGTCTTCCACGATCAGCACCATGGGGCGCTTTTTCTTTCTCGGCTTTCTCGGCATGGTTGCTCCTCTCTGCGTTCATCGTTGGCGTCATGCATGCGGGCAGGCAAGTCCGGTCTGTCCGGGGAGCGGGGCTGGTGGATGCTTCCGGGGCGACCGAAAAAATGATGCCGTGACATTCAGGCAAGGTATCGGCAGGGGAGCGGGGAGAATTAAACGGCAGGTCGTGACGAAGCGGAACGGATGCCGTTGCCGAACGTCGGGAGTCGTTATATTGCGCCTGCGTTCCTGAGGGGTCCTGCTCTGCAACGGGCGCCCCGCCGCCGCGCGCAGCCCGGGCGGGGCCCTCGGGCGCTGTCGATCACACGGAGCCGTTCTGTCCGCCGCACATGAGCGAAGACATCCTCGATACTTCTCTTCAATTTCTGAAAGGCGTCGGTTCACGACGGGCCGAAGTGATGGCGGCGGCCGGGCTGCATACCTGCCGCGACCTGCTCCGCTATTACCCCCGCCGCTACCTCGACCGCTCCACCGTCACCCCCATCCGACGGCTCGACGAGCACATGGGCGCAGTGACCGTGGTCGGCTACGTGCGGGTGGGCGGCGTCGTGCCGGGCAAAGGACGCAAACGCTTCGAAATCATCGTCGAGGACGAGAGCGGCGGACGGCTCAAATGCGTGTGGTTCCAGCGCGTGGGATGGATCAGCAAGGTGTTCAAAAACGGCGAGCGCGTCGCCTTTCACGGCAAACCCCAGAAGTTCGGACGCCGGTTCTCGATGACCCATCCCGACTTCGACAAGCTCGACGAGCAGGGGCCGTCGCTCGACACCGGGCGCATCATCGCCCTCTATCCCGGAAGCGCCGTCTTCGAGCGGATCGGGCTCACGAGCCGGACGTTCCGCCGCATCCTCTACGGGCTGTTCAAGGAGCACGGCCTGCAGATGCGCGAACTCTTTCCCGAGTGGATGGTCCGGGACTACGACCTCCTCGACGGGCGCGTGGCGCTCCGGGCGATCCATTTCCCCAGGAACCGAAACGAGCTCGAACGCGCACGCGAACGGCTCAAGTTCGAGGAGCTCTTCTTCATCCAGCTCATGCTCGCCCTCACGAAGCAGACCCGCGCCGAGGTGGCCGGACCGACCTTCGGCGAGCCGGGCGAGCGGATGCGCCGCTTCCTCGACGACGTGCTGCCCTTCGAACTGACCGGCGACCAGAAAAAAGCCATCCGCGAGATCGTCGCCGATACGCAGCGGGGCATTCAGATGAACCGCCTCGTGCAGGGCGACGTGGGCAGCGGCAAGACGGTCGTGGCCGTCGCCGCGATGATGCACGCGCTCGACAGCGGCTATCAGTCGGCGTTCATGGCCCCCACGGAGATCCTCGCCGAACAGCATTACGCCAACCTCCGGAAGTACCTCGAACCGCTCGGCGTGAAGGTGCATTTGCTCGTCGGCGGGCAGCGGAAGGCGCTCCGCGAGGAGATCCTCGCCGACCTCGCCGAGGGGCGGGCGCATGTGGCCGTGGGCACGCACGCCGTCATTCAGGAGGGCGTCGCCTTCCAAAACCTCGGCCTCGCCATCGTCGACGAACAGCACCGCTTCGGAGTGATGCAACGCGCCGAGCTTTTCCGCAAGGGCGAGCACCCCCACATGCTCCTCATG
>JALSSK010000429.1 GCA_026984335.1 Rhodothermales bacterium | reverse complement strand
TGTCGGGCAGCGGGTTTGCCTCCTCGTCGTCGAGGCGGACCCAGATGATGCCGTAGCGTTCCTGCACGGCGAAGGTGTCCAGCGAGGCCCGGTCGAGGAGGCGCCGGGGCGGGGCGGGCAACGAGGGCACGCCGGTGCAGCGCCCGTCCCGTGCGAAGCGCCAGCCGTGGTAGGCACAGACCAGCTCGCCGCGCTCCATGTAGGCACAGCTCAGGCGCATTCCCTTGTGCGGGCAGGCGTCGCGGGTCGCCAGCAGGCCGTCCTCGAACCGTGCCACGGCCAGTTCCTCGTCGAGCAGGGTGTAGCGCAACACCTTCCCCACCGAGAGCTCGCGCGACAGCCCCACCGGCTGCCACGTCTTGCGCATCGCCCGAAACGGCCCGTCTTCGTTTATCTGCATGGCTGTAGGGGTTGATGGTTGAAGGGTTGGAGAGGGCAGCTTCCGGGGTTGGTCGTCCCCCTTCGCGCGTGCGGGGGTCACAGCCGCTCCAGATGCAAGCCGCCATCGACCATGACGACCTGCCCGGTCGAATACGGCAGCTCGCCCCGGACGAGCATGGCGACGGCGCGGCCGACATCTCCGGGTTCTCCCCAGCGCGGCTGCACCAGCAGCCCGTCGGCGATGAGGCGGTCGTATTTCTCCCGTACGGCGACGGTCATGTCACTCCGAATGATGCCGGGGCGCACTTCGTAGACGGGGATGCCGTAGGCGCCCAGCCGCACCGCCCACAGACGCGTCGCCATGGCCAGGCCCGCCTTCGAGACGCAGTACTCGCCCCGTTCCACCGAGGCCATCGTGGCCGAGACGGAGCCGACGTTGACGACGGCGGCGCGGTAGGCAGGGTCGGCCTCGCGCTGCACGATCATCCACCGGGCGACGGCCTGCGTGAGGAAATAGGGGCCCTTGAGGTTCACTTCCAGGACGCGGTCGAAACTATCCTCGGTAGCCTCGAGCAGGTCGCGCCGATCCACCGGAGCGACGCCGGCGTTGTTGACCAACACGTGCAACCGTCCCAGGGCACGAGCGGCCGCGACGACGGCCTCCCGACCCGTCCTCGTCCCCACGTCGGCCGAGACGTATGCGACCGCGCCCCCCATGGCCCGCAACCGGTCGAGCGGCTCGGCGACCGCCCCTTCGGGACGCCGACCGCACAGCAGCAGGTCGCAGCCCTCCCGGGCCAGTGCTTCGGCGATCCCCAGGCCAATGCCGGAGGCGCCGCCGGTGATCAGGGCAAGTCGTTTCATGCAATTCTCTGACATGGGAAAGAGATATGACGTTTTACGGAGCCAGAGGGGGTATATCGACCCAGGCGCGACGCCGCCATGAAGCCAGGCCCAGTTCGGCCAGTTGCACCCCCCGGGCCCCGGCCAAGAGATCGTAGGGGAACGGTTCGTCTTTCACCACGTGACGGAGGAAGAGCTCCCACTGCGCCTTGAAGGCGTTGTCGTACGTCCGCTGGTCGGGCGCCTCCAGCCATCCGTCGAAGAAGTCGATCGGCTGCGGCACGTCCGGATTCCAGGCGGGTCGGGGCGTATTGCCGTAGGCCTGCGTCCAGCAACGGCGCAGGCCCGCCACCGCCGAGCCCTTCGTGCCGTCGACCTGGATCGTGAGGAGGTCGTCGCGCCGAACGCGGACACACCATGAACTGTTGAAATGGGCGACGATGCCGCCTTCCAGTTCGAACGTGGCATAGGCGCTGTCGTCGGCCGTGACGGGGTAGGGGCGGCCGTGCTCGTCCCACCGGCGCGGGATGTGGGTGGCCCCCAGGCACGAGACGGCCCGCACCGGGCCGAAGAGATCCTCGAGCACGTAGCGCCAGTGACAGAGCATGTCCAGGATGATGCCCCCGCCGTCCTCCTTCCGGTAGTTCCAGGACGGCCGCTGGGCCGGAACGGCGTCGCCCTCAAAGACCCAGTAGCCGAATTCGCCCCGCACGGAAAGGATGCGCCCAAAGAATCCGGTGTCGCGAAGCATACGGAGCTTCATCAGCCCGGGCAGCCATAGCTTGTCCTGCACCACGCCGTGCTTGACGCCCGCATCCCGGGCAGCCTCGTAGAGGGCCAGCGCTTCGGCGGTGGTCAAGGCCGTCGGTTTCTCGCAGTAAACGTGCTTGCCGAGCTCGATGGCCTTTCGCACCCCCTCGGCCCGCCGGCTCGTGGTCTGGGCATCGAAATAGACGGGATAGGCGGGGTCCTCCAGCGCCGCCTCGACGTCCGTCGTCCATTTCTCGAGACCGGAGATCTCGGCCAGTCGCGCCAGCTTGACCGGGTTGCGCCCCACCAGGATCGGATCAGGAAGGATGACCTCTTCGTCGTTCAGACGGACGCCTCCCTGATCGCGAATGGCTTTGACGGATCGAAGGAGATGCTGGTTCGCGCCCATCCGCCCGGTGACCCCGTTCATCACGATGCCCACCCGGTGCACGACGGCAGCCCCCTCCGGGGACGCCCGCCGGGACGTATGCGTTTCAGACCTGTCGTTTTTTTGCTGCGCCATGACGTCTCCCTTCAGGTATGGGCAAGATACGCGCGTTTGATTTTTTCCAGGAATTCGCGCTGGTCCTCCCGCCAGTAGATCTCCGAGAAGATCTCGACTTCATAATGCCCCTCGAAGCCCGCCTCCTCCATCCATCCACGGATCCGGCGAAGCGGAATGCACCCCTCTCCCATCAGGCCGCGATCGAGGAGCAGGTGTGTGGTGGGCGTTTTCCAATCACAGATGTGGAAGGCGAAGAGCCGGTTGTTTCGGCCACTGCGGGCGATCTCCTTTCGGAGGTCGGGGTCCCACCAGAGGTGATAGACGTCCACGACGACGCCGAGGCCCGGTGTGTCGAGCGTCTCGGCCAGGTCGTTGGCCTGCCGGAGGGTGTTGATGGCCGAGCGGCTGTCGGCATAGACCGGGTGCAGGGCCTCGATGCCCAGGCGCACCCCGGCGGCCTCGGCATAAGGCACGATGTGCTCGAGCCCCTGCCGGATCTGCGCCCGCGACGTCTCGAGGGGCTGCCCCGGCACGGCTCCGCAGACGAGCACCACCAGCGGAGCCCCCAGCGTGGCGGCTTCCTCGATGACCCGGACGTTCTCCGCAACGGCCGCACGGCGGGCGGCCGACGAGGCCGCCGCAAAGAAGCCGCCCCGAACGTAGGATACGATCTCCAGACCATGATCTTCGAGGATGCGGCGCGCCTCTGCCGGCCCGTGCCCGGCTACGGACTCGCGCCAGACGGTGATGGCGGGGACACCGGCCCGTTCATAGGCTGAAGCCGCCTCGGGCAGCTTCCACGGACTCGTGGTTTCGGTATGAATACAGAGCCGGGACAGATCGCTCAGCGGCGGCGGCAACCCTTCCCGCACCTCGGCGCCGGTCCGCTCGTCGAACGAGGCCGGCGGCATCGATCGGGATCTTGGCATAGGCTATCCGAAAAAGGTGTAATAGGGTTCTCCCCGCGCCAGTCGCTGCACGTAGAGGGCCAGTTCCCGGAGGTGGTAATCCCCCCACATCGTGGCCTCGCAACAGGCTACCTGACGGCCGGGAGGCACGTGATCCCACCGGTTGGGCCAGTGATAGACGGCATGCAGCAACAGACCATGATGCGCGGCGTCGCTGCTCAGATAGGGGGCCTCGAGCAACGTGGCCAGCACGCGAAGGCCGGCGGCCCGGTAGCGCGCGCCGTCCGCCCCGTGACCGTCGAGGTAATGCCCCAGACGCAACAGCCCCTGCGCAGCGACGGCCGCTGCCGAGCTGTCCACCGGCTCGTAGGGATTGAAGGGATCCGCCGGGCGGCTCCGGTAGTCCCCCAGGTGGATCAGTCCCGGCGCGCCCGTGTCCCAGTACGGCACCCCACAGGCGGGCGTCTCCGCGATGTAGAAGTCGCACGTGACGCGGGCCGCGCGCCGCAACAGAGCGACGAGCCCCTCCCATCCCTCCGGGGGAGCCGGCTCCTCGTCCGGCAGCGTATCGAGGAACTCGAGTTGCTCGGCGAACCCCAGCATGATCCACGCAAGGCCGCGCGTCCACGTGGTGTAAGGCGCGTATCCCTGCTGGGTGCTCGGACACCGGTAGCTGCCGTCCTTCAGGTTGAAGATGCTCTCGTGGGCGACGCGCCCCGGCACGTCATAGCCGTCCCGCCCCTCGCCATAATAGACGTTGAAGCGAGCCGTCGTGCGCAGGTGACGCGCCATCCGCTCCAGAAGAGAGATGCGAGCGTCATGCTCCCCCATCAGCACGTGGCCCAGCCGGTGCGCCAGCGCCAGTGCTCGCATGGAACGGATCGTGTCCGCGAAGAGCGAATGCGGCCCATTAAAGGAATAGACATACCCGTATCCCTCGGCCAGCTCCGTCCAACGGGCAGCCTGCACGGCTCCGGAAGCTTTGAGCGCCAGTTCGTAAAAAGCCCGTTCCCACAGCGCTTCCGGGATGCGTCCCTCATTCATCAGGCGGCGCAAGGCCCCGTAAGTGCTCACGTTGTTGAAGCCGTGATCGTGCACGCCCGTGTGCGTGACGTGCGAGGCCATGTGAGCCAGCGTCTTCCGCCGCCCCAGTTCCAGAAAAGACCGATCTTCCGTGGCATCGAACTGCAGAAGCGCGGACCCGAACCGAAAGCCCTGGGTCCAGTCGGTCCAGCCCCGGGCCATGTAACGCCCCTCCACCGTGAAAACGGGCGCCCCCCGGGCCGGCTCGAAGTCCCTCTCAAGGGCCAGGATCTTCGCCGCCGAAACCTCCCACATCCTCTCGATGCCCGGCAAAAGAGCCTCCGGGGACAATGTGTGTTTGAGATCGATCACGAAAAATCGGATTGGTGCATGAGATCGGGAAGGTAGGCAATCATACCGAGAAAACGCCCGGTTGCTCGCGGCATGGGGTGCTCCCGGGTCGGCGCGTGCTACAGCAGCCGGAGAAACTTCGTCCCCCGCAGCGGCTCCCCGCTGCGACTGGTGATCGTCGGAGAGAGCGGGTGTTCCATCTTGTCCTCTGCGGCATAGGTGATCCCCTCAGGAATATAAATCGTGACAATGGCCCGGCGGGTATGGGCGGTCGTGTTGGGGCGGGTATAGTGGAACGTGAGGCCATGATGCCAGGTGCAGTCGCCCGCCCGGAGTTCAACGGGCACGGGGTTCCACTTCGCGCGCAGGGGCTCGGGGATCATGTCGATGAGGGCGGGTCCCTCACCGGCGAAAGAGACCGGGGCAAACTCTCCCCAGCGATGCGAGCCGGGGATGAACTGCATGGCTCCCCGGTCGATGGAAACGTCGTCGAGCGCCATCCAGCAGGAGATCATGCCGGGTTCTCTCGAGGGCCAGTAGGGCTGATCCTGGTGCCAGGGAGAAGGAGCGCTGGGGCCGGGCGGCTTGACGAGCGCCTGATCGTGAAAAAGATGAATCGAGGGGCTGCCGGTCAGACGGGCGGCCATGCGGGCCAGACGCGGGCTGGTCGAATAGGCACGAAAGACGTCGTCGTGCTCCCACAGATTGAGCATCTGGAGGATTTTGTTGCCCTCGCCGGCCAAGTCGCGGCTGAAAGCCTGTTTGGCCGCCGTCGCCCGCTCCAGTGCGTCCCGCAACGCTTCGACCTCCTCCCTGGAGAGCACGCCGTCGAAACGTACATAACCGTTTTCGCGGAAGAAGGCGACCTGCTCGTCGGTCACTTCGTAGGGTCGTCGAAAAAGAGCCGTATCGGTGTCGGTATTCATGGCCAACCGGGGTATGGATGAAACATCAGCGTGGATAGACGAAGGCGAGGTCAAAGATGAGGCTCCCTGCAAGTCCCTGAGGGGTCCAACTGCGTCCGAGGTCGTCCGAAGCGAAGAGGCCTTCTTCGAGGGTGGCCGCGAGGATCCGTCCGGGCGTGGCGGCATCGAAGGCCACCTCATAGAAATCATCGGTGGGGAGCGCGCGGCCGCGGCGGGACCAGGTGCGCCCGCCATCGGTGGAGACGAGCACCCCGGTGTCCCACCCGGCGGCGGCCATGCGCCGGCCGTCGTGCGGGTCGATGGCGACGGCGTGGATACTGTGGCCGGCCCATTCGGCGGGGCCGGGCTGCCAGGTGCGCCCGCCGTCCGTCGAGCGATAGAGGCCGTGCCGGTACGTGCCGGCGAGCCAGACCTCCGGCTCGGAGCGGCTCTGCTGAAGGTCGAGCACCTCGATCCCGGGCAGGCCCACGCGAAGCCACAGGCGCGCACCGTCGGTCGAGACGTAAATGCCGTCATCGGTGCCGGCCAGGACGCGGTACGCCGTCGTGCGGTCCGCCTCGATGGTTTCGGTGTAGGTCTTGCCCTCGGGAAGGCCGCCTACGGCCTCATGCCAGCTCTCGCCCCCGTCCTCCGAGCGCCAGATGCCGTAGGCGGCGCCGGCATAGACGAAGCCGTCGGCATGCGCATCGACGGACACGTCTTGCACCTCCGTGACGCGCCAGTCCGTGGTGATGCGCCAGTTCCGTCCTCCGTCGAAGGAGCGAAGGACCCCGTTCCCGGCAGCGACGAAGAGCGTCTCGGGCCGGGCCGGATCATAACTCAGGGCATTGACGCGCGGATTGTTGGGGCCCAGATGCACCCACTGCCCGTCCGGCCCGCGCCGAAGGAGACCGCTCTCGGCCAGAGGCCCCCCGACGACGTAGCCTTTCGAGAGGATGTATCCGGCATAAAGGACCGGATCGGCGGCGGTGGACTGAGCCGCCGCCCGCTCCGGCGACACGACGGAGAGGAAGACCAGGCCAAGGACAGCAGGGAGCGCTCGCATCATTGCATATCGGAAGCTTGCCGGTTCTCGGTGGAATCATCCACCCATTCCCGAATCGTGAGGGTGTTGAAATCGAGCAGGCGGTGCATGGGACCGTAACGCATCTCGAGACGTCGGCTGCCCTTCTCGGCGCGGAGGAAGGGGCCGTCGAAGAGGGGCCATCCGTCGTAGTCTACCGGTTCTCCGTCGAGGCGGGGCGTCCGGCCGTAGGTAAGCGCCAGCTCGGCGCCGCGCAGCGTGGTAAAGCGCACCGACGGCCGCGGCTCGGTCCGAACCGTAAGCGGCAAAGCCCGCACGGCCTCCCGGAAAGCCTCCATCGACGCGTAGGCCCGCGCGGGCGCCACCTGCACCACGAAGCCGTTCTTCAGATGAGGACTCACGAGCCGACGATGCTTTCGCTGCGCATCCCAGACGTCGGACTGCTCTTCCCACCGGAAGGGCGCCAGCGGATACACGGCGATGAGCGCGTCTCCTCCCCGCGCGAATATCCAGCCGGAACGATCCTCCTTCAGATCCCGAAGATCTCCTGAGAAGAAGGCGTTGACGTGCGGGAAGCGCGTGCCGGGCGGAATGTCGTAGAGCGCTATCAGAGCATCTTCATGCTGGAAGACCTGCTCATAGGGCGATCCGCCGGTGAGCTTGTCCGGGGAGTCGTACGCTTTCTTGGAGCGGACGACAATCTCGGTGATGAACTCCTGCAACTCCGCGAAGTACATACCCAGCTCTACGGGAGACGAGTACGGATGAAGTGAGAAGAGGGTATTGCGCGCTTCGCGGGGATCGTCCACCCGCCAGACCAGGCTCCAGGTCTGTTGCTGGATGGGCTGGAGCAAGCCGCCCTGCGTCGAGCCGAGGACATATTCGGGCCGCATATAGGTATATTTGTAAACGGGCGCATTGCGCACCCGGCTGTAGCGTATGCGATGGCGGGTGCGTTTTCGCTCCCGGTGAACGTAGGGCTTGCTGCGGTCGGTAGCGATGAAATGCAGGATGGGCGGGGGGACATAGCCGCTCAGAGCCAGAATCAGGGTTTCGCCGGTGGGCTGGAACGGGACGTTGCCGAAGAGCAGCCAGGAGGTCGGAGCGCCGCCCGGGGCCTTGAACGGACGGATCACTTCACGCTCATAGATTCGGCTGTGCGCTCCACCCGGCAGCCCCCCCAGGCTCTCGGCGGCGAAATCGGCCAGCAGGTAGTCCAGCATCATGCGGGCGCGCCGGCGCATGGCCGGGTCCCGAGCGTAGGCATAGAGCAACGCCATCGGCGCGAGGTATACCCGGAGGTAGTGCGGCGAGTCATACTCTCCCTGTCCGATGCTTGTCGTCAGGTCCATCCACGAGATCAGATACGAGCGAGCCTCCTCCATATTTTCCTGCGAACTCTTTCCCGTGAACCAGGTCGTATCCGGCTCACCCGGGTACATCTGCGCGGCAAGGTAGAGGGAGGTATAATAAAGGGCCCAGTGGTTCTCGGTGTCGCCCCGGTAGGGCGTATAGCTACGCCACAGCTCGCGCATCTTGCGGCGGGTCGTTTCGGGAAAGGTTCCACGGTCATTGTACATGACCGTGACGAAGGGATACATCCAGAACATATCTCCGCGCGGGTGGGCCATGAGCGAATCCATCCGGCGGATGCACCAGGTCCCGCAGGCGCCCCGGTAGAGGCGGGCCGCCAGGTCGAAGTAGCCGCCCCGGTCCGGATCGTCGTCCGGGATACGGGTGACGAAGTATTCGATGAGCGAGTCGCGGCGCGCCTCGTAGGCGCGGGCGAGCTCGCCCGGCGTCGCAGTCCGGCGAGCCTGAGCGGCCGAGCCCGATATGAAGACCGGCAAGAGCAACACCGAAAGAAGCAGTCGCGCCATCATCAGAGGATCAGGAAGGGTTATTGCGTGCATGAGAAGGACAGGCCGGCACTTCGACGGCGGCGCGGCGCGCCAGGCCGGCGTGTATGGCCTCAACGACGGCCAGCGCCTGCAAGCCGGTATAGCCGTCGCTCTCGGGAGACGACCGGCTGCGGACCGCGCGGGCGAAGGCCGCCATCTGCTCGACGTACGCAGCATAGGGGTCCGCGCTCACGTCGAGCGTCTCGACGACGGCCCCGCGCCGGTCGGTGACGCTGAGCGTATGCGGCGTGCCGGTCAGGCTTCCTTCGGTGCCGGCCAGCCGCCAGGAAAAACGAACGGGGGTGCAATAGTTGGTCACCAGCAAGGCGCTCTCTCCCCCGACCAGGCCCATCAGCACCGCCACGTGATCGACGACCGGAGGCGTGGTCGTCACGGAAGCGGCACGGGGCTGAACGGTCTCCACCCGACCGATCAGGTAGTGAAGCAGGTCGATCCCGTGAATGCCGAGTTGCATCATGGGCAGCAGCGGGCCGGCTTCCGGTTGCAGCCGCCACGAGCCGGCGGGCAACTCCCGGGCCGCGTCGGAAGAGAAGTGCATCTCCGCCGAGACGATGCGGCCCAGGGTCCCCCCCGCGACGAGCGCCCTCGCCCGGCGCGCCGGGCGGCTCCAGCGCATATGGTGCCCGACCATCAGAATGCGTTCTTTCGCCTCTGCCGCCCGCACCATCGCCCGCCCGTCGGCAACGGTGTTGGCCAGGGGCTTTTCGACGAAGACGTCCATGCCGGCCTCCAGGGCCGCCTCCGCCTGCGCACGGTGCAGATGATTGGGCGTCACGAGCGTGACGGCCTCGACGTCGCCCCGCCCGAGCAACGACTTGAACGAAGGCGCCGCCCTGCACCCGAAGCGCTCCGCAGCAGCCCGGGCCTCCGACGCGTCCGGATCGTATACGCCGACGACCCGCAACGCGGGCGCCGCCGCAACGGCCCGTTGAATCGTCCGGCCATGTCCCCCCAGGCCGACCATGGCCAGCCGCACCGGGTTTTCAAACGTGGGGAGGATCTCAGTCATGATATTTTCTCCCGGGAAAGGGCGGCGTCGATCAAACGCCGCAGGTTGGCCAGACTGCGCCTCGAACAGTCTTTCAGGGGCGCGCAATGCGTCTCGATGGTCAGGTGGGGCAGATCCGTCTCACGAACGAGCCAGGGCACGATCTCTTCCCAGGGGGTCACGCCCTCCCCTACGGGCAGCCACGGCGCCTCGGGCCGATCCGGATAATAATCCTTGACGTGCACGTTGGCCAGCAGCGGCCGTATGCCGAGGAAGTCGTCGCGCGTGGGCCGGCGCCCGCCCCAGTGCAGGTTCGCCGGATCCCAGTTGAGGCGGAGCGCCGGATGCCCGATCTCACGGAGCATGGCGGCGGCGTCCGCCGGACGGTCGATCCAGTGACGCGGCTCGTTTTCGAGCGCCACGACGAGGCCGGCTTCGACGGCCGACGCGGCAGCCTGCTCGAGCCGCCGCATCACCCGCGCGCGGTCGGTCGGCGGCTCGCCTTCATAGCGTGCGAAGCCGAAAAGAATTAGCACCGGCGCCCTGAGACGCACGGCCAGCGCGATGGCCCGGGGCAGCGTGTCCCCCAGTTCGCGGCGCAGGCGGGCCTCGTCGGCCACCGCCCCCTTGAACAGTCCCGGAGAGACGGCGGTGAAGCGCGCTCCTGCCGCCGCCGCCTGCTCGGCGATCCGCACCTCGTCCCGGGTAAAGGCCGGGAAACGCCCTGCGCCGCCCTCGCGCAGTTCGAATCGCCGGAGGCCCCAGCCCATAGCCGTCTCCAGGGCCTCCGCCAGGTCCGGCGCCACCTCGTCGGTAATGATCCCGATATCCGGCATTCGCGCGCTCATGGGGCCCCCTCCGCTTCGCGTCGCCGCCGGTTCGGAGCCAGCGCGGCATTCATGTCCCGCTCGGCCAGGCGCAACATCTCTTCCGCGCCGAGACGTCCGTAGGCGAACTGCTCGATGTACGCGCCCAGGATGTCGAGGGCCCGGCCCACACGCGGGAAGCCGCCGGGGTTGCGGGCCGGCTGTTCCAGAAAAACGCGCCACCGGGGGTCGCCGGTGTATTCGGGCCCGGAAGCCACCGAGCGGGTAGCCGGCAACACGCTCCCGCCGGCCGCATAGCGCACATACACCGAATCTTGCATCAGGAACCGGGCGAACGCCCACGCCGCCTCCTTGTGGACCGACGCCCTGCTGACGGCGAACAGGTAGGCGCCCCCCGAGCTGAGCGAGGTATCCCTGCGAGGAATCGCCGCCACCCCGAAATCGAGATCCGGGTAGTTCTTCTCCAGCCAGCCGATGACGTGCGGCTCGCGGAGAAACATAGAGACCCGTCCCTGCCCGAATCCCTGCTGATCCCCCTCCAGGGACACGTCGTCGATACGGCGGCGGAAAAGGACCTCGGCATAGAAGTCCAGCGCCGCCCGACCGGCCTCGCTGTTGATCAGCGTGCGAACGCCGTCCTTGTCGAAAGCCTCTCCGCCCGCCGAGAACAGGAACGTCAGCCACTTCTCGGCCGTGCCTCCCTTGAAACCGGTCTTGCGCAACGACAAACCGGCACGTATGGGGGTCCCATCGGGACGGCGCACCGTGAGGCGGTCGGCATACTCGAGCAGTTCGTCCCACGTGCGGGGCGGACGATCGGGGTCCAGCCCGGCCGCCCGGAAGTGATCACGGTTATAATAGAGGGCCGTCCACACGACGTCGCTGACGATCCCGTAGCACGTCCCATCGAAGCGGGAAGCGGTGCGGGCCATCTCGTTGACGCTGTTCGTGTCGACCATTGCCACGATCTCGGGCGGCGCGGGGTCCAGCAGCCCGAGCCGCGCCAACTCGGCCGCCACGTTCGCGTTGACGTGGAAAAGATCCGGCGCCTTTCCGCCGGCGAAGCGCAGCCGCAGTTTGATCTCGAAATCCTTCAGGGAACTGCCCGGGAACTGCTCGATCTGAATGTCTACGTCCGGATGAGCGGCCTCGTAGACCTGCTCCGCCCAGTGATAGAAAGCCACCTGCGAGGTGCTGATGAGCAGCACGAACACGCGCACGGGGAGGCGCCCGTCCGGCTGCCGCTCCGCCGGCGCATCGTCGCACCCCGCGCCGGGCAGCAGCCAGCACGCCAGCAGCATGGCTCGAACGGCGAGGCTCCCAAACGCGGCGCCGTGGCCGAGGACGCCCCCTCCGGGCCCGGCGATGTTCTCTCCGATCCGACTCATCCTTTCAGCCCCGTCATGGTGATCCCCTGAATGAACTGCCGCTGCATGAGCAGGAAAAAGGCGATGATGGGCGCTGCCGCCACCGTCGCCGCCGCCATCATCTTCACATAGTCCGGGTTGTTGATGTCCGAGAAACTCAGGATGCCCACTTCGACGGGCTTGAGGGTCTCGGTGTTGATCACGATGAGCGGCCAGAGGAAATCGCTCCATGACCACATAAACAGGAAGATGGCGTAGGCGGCCAGCGCCGGGCGAATGAGCGGAAGCACAATGCTGAAATAGATGCGCAACGGCCCGCACCCGTCGATCCGGGCCGCGTCCAGAAGCGCATCCGGGATCTCCTTGATCGTCTGGCGAAAGAGGAAAATGCCGAAAGGCTCCATCAAGCCGACCACGACGACGGCCCAGTACGTGTCCACCCATCCGAAGCGGACCATCATCTCATAGAGCGTCAGCATCTTGATCTGGAAAGGCACCATCATGGTGAGCATGACCGCGCCAAAGAGCGTGTCCCGCCCGGCAAACTTCATTTTGGCAAAGAGAAAGCCGGCCAGCGAGCAGAAAAAGAGCGCCGGCAGCATGCGCAACCCGGTGTAGATCGCGCTGTTCAGGAAGTACCGGAGCATGGGCCGCTCGGTAAAAACGGCCTTATAGTTTTCCCAGGTGAGCGGGTGCGGCAAGAGCGCCCGGAGCACGGCCGACAAACGGTGCGGCGTGTTGAAGAAGGCCTCTGCGTCAGAGGGGGTTTTGAGCGAGGTGAGTATCATCCAGAGAAGAGGCCCGACCATGAGGACGGCCCCGAAGATCAGGAGGGCGTGCACCGCCGCCGACCCCGGTGAAAGGCGGCGGAAGTACGGGTGGGCGGAGGCGGGCCGCGCATCGGGAGGGGACGGTATGGACCGGGAGGTCTGCATCGATCGGTTCATTGCCGGGCGGAGACGGCGCGGACGGCTTCGACCAGGCGGTCGCATTCGTCTTCCTGGTTGAAGATGTGGGTGGAGACGCGGAGCGCATCCAACCCCCGTTCGCTGACGATGCGGCAACGCAGGCCGTGTTCGCCAAGCAGGTAGCGATAGAGCTCCCGGTACGGGAGCTTTTCCACACGAAACGTGATCATGGCCGCGGCCAGGCTATCCTTGCCGGGGGTGAGGATCGTCACACCCGAGAGCGCGCGCAGGCGCTCCCGTAGATAGGCCGCCAGCGCGCCCGCCCGGACGGCCACCCGCCTCATCCCGATCGTCTCCAAAAAGTTCACCGCTTCGCCGAGCCCCGCCACGAGCGACGCGTTGCGCGTGCCCACCTCGTAGCGGCGCGCGGAGGGAGCGTAGCCGAACCGCTCCGGTAGCTGCACGTCGCCATCGTCCCCATAGGCTCCCGTCTCCGTGGGGCGCACCTCGTCGAGCCGGTCCTTTCGCACGTAGAGCACGCCCGTTCCGTGAGGCCCTCCCATCCACTTGTGACCGCTCGCGGCATACGAGTCACAAGCGATCGCATGCAGGTTCACCGGGATCATACCGGCGGACTGGGCCCCGTCGATGTGGAACCACAGGCCCCGGTCCCGCGCCAGGCGGGCCATTGCCTCCACCGGAAAGCGGATGCCCGTCGGGGCGGTGACGTGGCTGACCTGAAGCACCCGGGTGCGCTCGTTGATCAGGGCGGCGATCCGCTCCAGGTTGCCCTCTTCACTCGTCGGATCGGGTTCGAAGATCCGGACCCGGATCCCGTCCTCCTTCTGCCGGACCATCCAGGGAAAAGAGCCGCCGGGATGCGCATGGGACTCGAAGATGACCTCGTCGCCGGCCCGCAGATCCAGGCCTGAGGCGACGACCGAGTTCCCCTCGGTAGCATTGCGCGTGAAGGCGACCTCGTCCGGATCCGCGCCCAGGAAAGCCGCCACCTCCGGACGCGTCTCTTCGATCAGGTGATGCCCCGTCTCCGAGAGCGTCTGCAGCGACCGGGTCGTGTGAACGACGGCGTCGAGCACGGCAAAGGGAGCCGGTCCCAGCCCGCCGGTGTTCAGGTAGACCCGCTCGTGCGAGAGCGGGTATTGCCGGCGCACCAGACGCCAGTAGTCCGGATCTCCGGGGTCGGGCAGGGGCGGGGGCGGTTCCCACCGGGGCCCGATCGCTCCGAAGAGTCCGGCTCCCAGCGCCGCCCGCCCGAGGTTCGTCACAAACCGTCTGCGTGTTGGTCTATACATCGTTTCCCCTGCTCATGCGCGTACGTTCCGTGCTTTCATCGCTTCCTGTCTATCCGCATCTGGAGGTACGTCATAGCGCCGATGAGCGCCAGAAGCACCGCCGCAGCCGCGGAAGCATATCCCATTTCGTCGTACTGGATCCCCTGTTCATAAATATGATAAACGATGGTTCGGGTCGCGTTGACCGGCCCTCCCTGCGTCATGGCCAGCACGATGGTGAACACCTGGAAGGACCGGATGACTGCGGTGATGCCCACAAGCACCACGATGGACCGGAGCGACGGCAGCGTGACGAAACGGAACGCCTGCCATGGCGTGGCCCCTTCCAGCCGGGCGACCTCATAGTATTCCGACGGGATGCTCTGCAGAGCCGCCGCGAAGAGAATCATGTCGAAACCCAGATTCTTCCACACCGTCAGGGCCATCAAAGAAGGCAGAGCCAGTTCCGCATCGAGCAACCAGCCCTGCGGCGATAGGCCGACCAACGTCAGAAGGAAGTTGATCAGGCCGTTGGAGGCATAGAGCCACCGCCAGACCATGGCAGTGGCCATGAGCGAGGTGACGACCGGCATGAAGTAGAGCGTCCGGTATACCTTCGCCCAGCGACCGCTGCTCTCAACCAGCACCGCCAGAAACAAGGCCAGCGCTACTCCGACCGCTACACACCCCGCCACGAACAGGAGCGTGTTGCCCAGCGCCGAGAGAAACAGCGGGTCCCGAAACTGACGCAGGTAGTTCTCCAGCCCGACAAAGGGCGTGTTCCGGCGTAAAAGCCCGTAGTCGAAGAAGCTGATAACCAGGCTCTTGAGAATCGGGTAGTACTGGAAAAGGAGAAAGAACAGGATCGTGGGCAGGAGCAGGAGACGGGCCGCCTGTCTTTCCGACAGGGTTCTGATGCGCCCGTTGAAGCTAAGCGCTCTCATATCTCACCTCCACGCGCTCCCAACCTTTGACGCGCCCCTCCACGCACACGTAGCGGCTTGCCTCCACCCGCTCCTCCCGGAACGGCGCCTCCCGCCCGCCCCACAGCACCCTCCTCGCGCGCGCGCCGGAGGGCAGGAGCAAACGCAGCGCCACATCCGAGCCTTCGGCTTCGAGATTCAGACGCACGGTGCGCCGATCCGGGTCATGATCGAAGCCATAGCCGAAACGCCCTCTCCCCGCAGGATAACCGACCCGCACCCGGGCAAGCCGTTCGCCCGCGGCCACCCATCGGGGGGACAGACGCACCTGCCGAAACGAATGCCCCTGATCGACGATGCCGGCCAGCCCTTCGACAAACGCATACAGCATGGCCGACGAACCCCAGCCGTCGGTAGGCATGGCTTCGGGACTTGTGCTCGTCTCGACAGAGGAAGGGGCGCCGTCGGGGAAATACCACAGATACGAGGCCTGCTGCGCCACAATCATGTCCCGGTACTGTTCCAGTATCGCGGTTCCATACGCTTCGAAGCCATGCTCAAAGGAGGCCCGGGCCAGTTCGCCGCCCACCAGGGGCATGATGCCGCCGTTGCAGTAGGCTCCCGGCGTCAGCTGATCGTCTCCGAAAATACCGGCGGGGAACGGCGGATCGATGCTGAACCACTCGGCGAAAGCGCCGCTCGAGACGCGGCGCCTCCGGTACTCCCGCAAGATCGCCGTGGCCATGTCGTGGTCGGCCAGCCCCCGGTTGATTGCCATCGGGTTGCTCAGACTCAGTTGCTCACGCTCGTCGACACCGAGATCCGGGGCCGGGGTGAGCCTGAAAAAATGGGTGTAGAAGCGACCGTTGAACAGCAAGTCGTTGGCTCGCTTGCGCAAAGCTTCGGCTCGATCCCGCCAGACGGCCGCCCGTTCTTCTTCGCCCACGTGTTCGTAGAGCCGGGCCAGCAGGCGGGACGCTTCGAAGAAGCCGCTGTTGTCGCCGTGCATGATCCCCCAGAACGTCTCGTCCGTAATCCGGAAATTGAGCCAGGGATGACGGCCCGCCGTGTAGTCGAAATCCCACGTGTCGATGGTATAGGGGCGCTTGACCAGGCCGTGCCGTGCATCCCAGCGCCAGGGATGGGTCAACGTATAGGTCAACGCGCGTTCGAGGGCCGGCAGCTTCCGGTCGATCCAGTCGTCGTCGCCCGTGGCCTGCCAGGCCAGGTAGGCGGCCTTTACGAAGCGGTATTCCACGTCCGCTTCAACCGGCACGCGCACCCACGTCTCCCAGTTCTCCCGTCCGCCGACGGGCTGCAGGGTTACGAAGTCAAAGATGCGGCCGTTGGCGGCCTGTTGCCGGGCAAAACAATCGACGGCGCTCTGCACCTCTTCAGAGAAATATCGTCCACCTCGCAGCATGTCCGAATGATCCCGTATCCACAGCGCGGGCGAGTCGGGGCTGCGGTATCCACGCACCGTTTCCCCATCAACCGTCATCGTGACGACGTCGGCGTCCAGGAACGCGGCGATCTGCTCGCAGAAGGGGGCCCATCGGCCCGAAGACGTTTCGACATTCAACAAGAATACGACACGGATTAGTTGAGCGTCCCGGCGCTTCGACCGGGAAGACCCCGAACGCTTCGACCGGGAAGATCACGAACGCTTCGAAAGGTAAGAGTACGAACGCTTCGAAAGGCAAGAGTACGGAAAACCCGAAACGTTATCACGTCATCACATCCCGATCCGCAAGGTGAAGCGGTGCACGTTGTCGAGCAGGTCCATCTGCGTGAACGCATAGTCAAAACCCAGGGCGTAGTCTCCGAGGGCATACTGCAGGCCGGCGCCGAGCGAGATGCCCTCGATGGAGGTTTTGATCGGGTCGCGCGTGCTGGTGCCGTCGTCTTCGGCTCCGGCGTAATTGAACCGGTAACCTGCCCGCAGGAACAGCAGATCGTAGAACGACAACTCGGCCCCGCCGTAGACCAGTTGCTGGGAATCCAGGGGCTTGGTCGTGTCAATGGCCAACATCAGCCGCATCTGTTCCCGGTTCACCGGATAAATCGTCGAGCCGATGGAGAAAACCAGCGGCAACGGGTTATCCTGGTTAAAGAAGGACATGTCGGTGCCCAGGTTGCTCAGGCGCGCAGCGATCTGCCATCCCGCCACACCGACCCGGTAGACCGAGCCGAAGTCGAACGCCAGAGCCGACGCCCCGACCCCGTCGATGCTCTCATTGATGTACTTGACGGTGGCGCCCAGGCTCAGCCTGTCGAGCACGTAGCGGGCATAGGAGACGCTGACGGCCAGGTCGGTGTAGTCGAACGAAGGGGACGTCTCCGTGTCGGTGACGAGCCCCTGGAGGATGGGATCGGTGTACCCATTCTGCCGGTTGGCCGGTATGTCCGAGAGGCCGAAATACTGTACGCCGAGGGTGAGGGTGCCGTAGGCGGTGCGATACCCGGCGGCCAGGGCGCCGGCTTCGATGTCGGCGATCCAGTCTACGTAGGAGAAACTGACGCTGCCGCGTCGGTTCTCGGTAAGGGCCGTCCCGGCAGGATTCCAGAAGATCTGCCCCGCGTCCCCGGCCAGAGCGGTCACGGCGGAACCGAGGGCAACTTCGCGCGCCCCGATCCCCACCTCGAGGAATGCAGCGCCGGTGCGTCCGGCCTTGCGTTGCGCCTCGGCGGGCCACACGACCAGAACGGTTAGCAACAGGCTCAGAAAGAGAATTCGTTTCATGACAGACCTCATGAGTCTCAGCGTAAAGGCAGGGTCTTATCGAAGGATAGCGATATGACCGACGGCTTCGCGGTTGCCGTTGTCGTACGAAACATGGTAGATGTAGAGACCACTGGCGACCTCCACCCCGTCTTTGGAGAACAGGTCCCAGGTAAACTTGCCGTCGGTCGCCCCTTCCACGTTCGTCTGAAAGATGATCTGCCCGGAGACGTCCAGGATCGTCAGGGTATACGCTTCGGGCAGGTTCAGGAAGTCGATGCTGTGGCTCGACGGGTTGTCCCGTTCATCGTTGAGGCCGGTGATTTTGTAGGGGTTGGGCGTCACCGTGATCAGCTGAGCCACCCGATCCACCGGGGCCACCGGAGGCGTCACCGTAAACGGCGCTCCGATGTTTTTGTAGTTTTGCGTGCCGGGCAACGGGTAGTCCGCCGCCCGGATGGCGAACGGATAGGTGTCGATCCAGGGCGTAGTGAGGCCGATCACCCCGTCGGGCGTCTCCCGGCTGTTGCGGCCGTTCCGGTTAAAGTTGGAGGACTCGATGTGCGAGACGGACACGGGCCCTCGCGGTCCGGTGAAACTGCCCTCCTTGTAGGCCGAGACGTAGTACCAGTACGTAAAGCCGGTGATGGCCTCCGTGTCCTCATAGCTGTAGTCATACCCTCCCACGGGATCGTTATACTGGGACACTTCACCGACCGGAATTTTCGCGATGAGTTGATACGGTCCCCATTCGGCAGGCTGGTAAAAGTTTTGCGTATCTCCGACGAACTCGGAGAAGGCGTCGAAGTAGGGGTTGCCGGCATCCGCGAACTGTTTGATGCTGCCGCCGGGTTCGTGGAGGTGCTGGTAATTATCAATGAGCGCAAAACCGTTGGCTCCCTCCTCCTGGCTCGGGAACCAGCTCTCCCGCTGGAACTGGGCCGCCCGCCAGATTTTGTACCCGTCGACGTCGGGGTCGATGCCGGAGACATCGGTCCAGCGGATGCGGGAGGACCCCTCGGTCGTGCTCTCCAGACGCACCTCGGGAGCCGGCGGCACGGGCAGATCCGCGCGCACGTCCCAGCCGCGCTCCCACGCCCAGCGCGCCGCCTTGGCCGCATCGGCGACGCCCTCCCAGCGGAAGCCGCCCGCCATGACGAAGGCGATCGTCATGGATTCCCCCACCTCCAGGGCAAAGGGCCCCATACCGTGGTTGACGTCCTGCCCGAAGGTGTACTCCTGCGTGAATCCCGTCCCGCCGTAAAAATTCCCCGAAGCCGCTTCCGGGTTGAGCCGGTCCTCCCAGAGGGGCTGTTCGATAGCCGTCGGGCCGACGTCCACGCTGGCATACTTGTAGTCGCCGTTCGGGCGCACCCCCGGGGCAGCCTGACCGAAGGTGGTCACGTCGCCCGGCGTGCCTCCGGTGAAGAGGTTCGGGTTGGGGGCCAGGTTTTTGTTGTCGAAGGTGGTGCGCTTGCCGTAATCTTCGTACCAGGTGGCCGTGGCCGAATAGAAGGCCAGGTCGGAGCGGTTCAGGTTGAACAGGCTCGGGTCCTGGTTGGTGACGGAGGTATACCATCCGGCCTCATTCCCCACCCCGACGGGATGGGTGCCGAAGAGCGTGAGCTTATCCGGCGCTCCGGCAAGAGCGGCCGGGTCGTCGTCGATGGCCCCCTGCTTGGCGCCCAGCCACATCACCGCGTTCCAGACGTCGGTGTAACCTTCCAGCACCCGACCGTCGTTGACGCCGATCAGCCGGGCGCCGGGCGCCGGCGTGGTGCGCCCGTCGGTGCGTGAGGGCGGCACGTTGGCAAACCATACGTACATGGGCGGATCGTCCTGTTGCGCCGGAACGACGTAGCCCAGCGTGCGCCCGGCGCCGAACCGGTTGGAGCGCCCGGACGTCTGCGTGATCCGCACCGAGATGGAAGGGATCATCCAGGCGGCGGCCGCCACCGCATCAATGGCGTGCCCGGTCAGTTCCGGCGTTCCGTCCCCGTTGGCATCCACGACTCCCGTATTCGTCATCGAGATCTCCAGCACGACGAAGTCGTTCAGGTTCTGCTCGTTGATGGTATACTGGTGGGCGCGGACCTTGAAATCGATTCCGGCGGTGGTGGGCCACGCGGCTTCGTAGACCAGATGGGTTCGCGTCTCGTCGGTGAACCGAGCCTCGCGCTTGTAATCGCGGGCAGGATCTCCGGCCCCCGGCACGTTGGGCGTGTAGTAGGCAAAGAGGAAGCGGTCATCCGGGGTCGCCTCGTCCGCCCGCAGGATGGGCGTAGGCCAGCCGTCCGCTTCGAAGACGGGGAAGACGAGACGGGTGCCGTCCCGCCAGTTGCTCGTCAGGTCATACCCGCCGGGCCAGATGCCGTTGGGTTCGAGCCAGTTGCCGCCGTTGGGCCCGAGGGTAAGCCAGTGAAGCGCCCCGGCATCGCGGTTGGGATCCTCGACGCCGTTCTCGGTGAGCGTGTTCATGGGTTTGACGGTGTTCCAGAAGTCCCCGGCCACCATGTATCCGTCGCCCTCCGTGGTGGGCAGAACGCTCGTCCTGAAGAGCGACGAGGGTATGTCGCGTTTCTGAGCCTGCGCCGGAGCCGCCATCCCCCACATACCGGCCAGGCAGAGGCCCAGCAAGCCGGCCAGGCGCTGAATTCGTCTCATACGTTGCATGGTCATAGTTCTTGCCTGTTGAAAAGAGCACGAGTGAGAAGATGCCGCTAGAAGCGCAACCGGGAGCCGAAGTACACCGTCCGGGCCGGCCCGTAAAGCGCCACGCCGTCATCCCGGATGAGCCGGGAGCCGGGAACCCCTGTTTCCTGGAAGACCACCGGCCCGGTCGGGGTGTTGTCTTCGTACGCCACCACGTTCTGCCGGTTGGTCAGGTTGGTCACGTCGAGGAAGACATCCAGGCCGAGCCGGCCGGTGAAGCGAAACTGCTTCTCCACCCGCACATCGAGGCGATAGTTGGTCGGTGCGGTGAGCAGCTCGCGGTCGCGCGGGTCGGCTCCGATGGCCTTCGGGTATTGGAAGCCGCTCTCCAGCGTGCCGAAGAGGCCAAGCGAAAAGTCGGCCGGAAGACCGGCCACCGATCGAAGCACGAACCGGTGACGCCGGTCGAAACCGCCGGTGATCGTCGAGCCGCCCTGCACATTGAGGGCGAAGTGCTGAAAGTCCTTCGCGTCGTCGAAGGGGAGCTGGGTCTCCCCCGTCTCCGGGTCAAAACGAAAATCGCGGAGGTTCTGTCCGGTGACGCGGGACTGCTCCACCGAAGAGAACGTATAGGAAGCCGTCAAGCCCAGCGTCACGTCCTCCCGGAGTTGAAGCGGCGCCCGTCGCAGCACCAGTTCGATCCCCCGCGCATCCGCATATCCGGTGTTGGTGACGTACGTGTACCGGTCGAAGCCCTGAATCGAAGGGGCTCCCTCCGGCGTGAAGTTAAAGGCGGTATAGGTGACCGTGCCGTAATTGTCGATGCTGCGGGCATAGGCGTTCACATCGAGTCCCCATCCCGGCGTAAACTCCCATTGCACCCCCAGCTCATAGTTGTTCGACGTGATCGGATCCATCTCCGGATTGACCAGACTGAAGAACCGGCTGGTCGTATGAATGCCGCCGTAATTCTGATAGAGGGTGTTGAAGGGCACGAGTTGCTGGGAACGCGAGTACGAGAAATACATCGAAGCGGTCTCTCCGATCGGGTGCGAAACGCCGACGCTCGGATTGAACAAGACGTCCACCGGCACCGCCTCCCCACGCCGGACGAAATTGCGCGCCACCGTCTTGCCCCGGAAGTCCACCGTATCCCGGGCAAACGGGTAAAAGTAGTTCTCAATCTTTTCCATATCCCGGTCGGCGAAGGTCAGGCGGGCGCCCACGTTAATGATCAGACCGGCATACTCCATCCGGTCGGCAACATACAGAGAAAGCTCCCAGGGCTTGCGCTTCCAGTAGTCGATCCGGAACGGTTCCTCGGCGTCGTTGAGGATGGCGCCCGGCCCGGGCAATCCCTCGATGTGCATATAATCGAAGGTGCGCTGCTTGAACTCGGCGCCGGACTGCAGGAAATGGTTGAAGGTGACCTGGTTCGCATAGTCCACCTTGAACGCATTCGTGACGCTCTCCTGATCCTCAAAGAAAGGGGCCGGACGCGCCAGCCGGTACCGGGTGCCGTTGGGCAGGTTGATGCCCGTTTCACTGAAGTTGTCCGTGACGATGTCGAGGAACATCTTCGGGTTATTGGCCTCGTCCCGCGTGGCGCTGGTGCTGATGTATTTGTCCACCACGGCCGGGTCGGTGAAGTCCAGAAAATCTCCGTTTTCACCGATCTCCTGGAAGCCGTTGCCGTTGTCGTCGACGTAGCCGTAACGCGCCCGGTTGTAGGTGCGATACCCCTGCACGGTCAGGTATGAGGTGGGCGAGATCACGTGGCGCAGGCGAAGCGAACCCACGTAGCTGCCGCCGTCCTGCTGGGAAACCCCTTCCAGATAGAAGCGCCAGAACTCCATATAGTCGGTATTATTCCATCCCCCCCAGTATCCCTTGTCCTCAACCAGCCCCACGGCGGTGATGCTCGTATTTTTGGAGAGCCGGTAGGTCGTCTTGAGTTGCCCGTTGATCCGCTTACGGAAGTGGTTGGGCAGAAAACCGTTCGTCTGGTAGAATTGCCCGGTCGTTCTGAAGGACCAGCGATCCGTGATCGATCCCCCCAGGCTGAAACGGACATCGTACTCGGGTCGATCGCCTACCTGGTATTTTCCCGGCCTCCAGGTGTAGAGCGCCTTCTTGAGCGGGTCCTCGACGAGGCTTTTTTCGGCCTGATAGACGTCCCCATCATGGTAGAAGTCGAGCGAGTCCGGACCCGGACGCGGGATCGACGGGGACACGCGCGCCGAAAAGGATCCCCGAATGGGCCCTCGGGTTTCGGCCAGGGTAACGGCCACCACGCCGCCGGAGCCCGAGGCATACTGCGCTTCGGTCGCCCCGGTATTGACCGTCACCTCCTCAACCCCCTCGGGATTGATCGAAAGGATGCTGGGGCTGGTGCGGTCGGCCTTGTTGGCGTTGCTGTAGATGGAACCGGTGTAGCGGGTCCCGGAGGAGAGGGTGTAAAAGGCGTCGGAGACATCGACCCCCTCGACGAGCGTGCGCGTCTCAAAACGCCGGCTCCCCCGAATGAACCCGTCGTATGCGTTAGCGGTGCGTGAGATCACGTCTTCGAGACGGGTCACCGGCAACCGGGCCATCTCCTCGCCGGTCACCATGGCCCGGGAATTCGTCTGGTTCTGGTCCACGACGGGACGCTCCGCCTCAACAACGACTTCCTCCCCCTGAACGACCTCCTCGGAAAGCGTCACGTCCAGGGTGAGGGTCCGGTTCGACGTGATGCGCACGTTCTCGAATACGCGCGTCGCGTAGCCGATGGAGGAGAAACGCACCGTATAGGAGCCGGGCGCAATACCGATCAGTACATAACGCCCATCGACGCCCGTTGCGGTGCCCTGACCGGTCTCGAGCAACAAGACCGTGGCTCCGGGAATCGGATCGCCGCCGGCCGCATCAGTCACACGACCGGCCAGCTTGCCGCTCTGCGCATGCGCCACCGTCGGGAGCGTGCCCAGCAACAGACACGTCAGGAGGCGCCGGAGGCATTTCCAGGCGAGTGTTCCTTTCATAAGAAAGCCTCTACTCGTTTTGTGGATGCGGATAGGTTTTCTATGGATAAGGATAGGAGCCCGCCCAGCAAGCGACGCCCCTCTTTTTCAAGGGAAGGGTTCCTCTCACGCAGGCATCGATTCTCTGCCGCCGAGTTCCCGGGACATATTCCGCGCTGCCCGGCGCACGGACTTCCCGACCCGCACAATCCGGCCGTCATCGGCCACCTGGGAAGAAAGGATCGCAACCGTCAGGGCGGCGCACGGCCGCTGGCTGTGATCCCACACCGGCGCCGACACACAGAGCAACTCCTTGTTGTATTCGCCATCGACGACCGCGTACTGACGGCGGCGAACGTCTTGCAGGCGATGCATAAACAGATCACGATCCGTGAGGGTGGCTTCGTTGTAGGTCTCCATGCCGTGCCGGTCCAGAATCTCCTCGACCTCCTCCCGGGGCAACCAGGCCAAAAGCGCCACCCCGGTGGCCGTACAGTGCGCCGGCACCCGGGACTCCAACTTCCGGACTACGGCCACCGACTTCGGGCTGTCCATCCGGCGCAAATAGACCACCTCGCCATCCTCCAGTTTGCTCAGGAACACCGTCTCGCCACACTCGAGCGCCAGCGCCTGCATGTAGCGCGTGGCGATCCGGAAAAGATCGCTCTGCTCGGCAAACTTGTTGCCCAGTTCAAACAGGTAGGACCCCAGCCGGTACGTCTGGCTTTCCGGGTCCAGGGTCACACAATGATGTTTGCGCAGCGTCACGAGAATGCGAAAAAGGGTGCTCTTGGGGATCCCGGTCTCGCGGGCCATGTCGGCCAGGACCATGCCCTGGGGTTCGCGCCCCAGCAGGCCCAACACCTGCACGGCGCGTTCCACAGACGGGATGAGATAGCGACTTTCTGTTTCAAATGTGGAATGGTGTTTCATTTTGTGTATGATTTAGATATTTTACGGGAAGATGTCAAGGGCGATCGGGGAGATTCCTTTTCACAATCTCTCAAATCGCCCCATTTCGGGTGTTTTGGAGGGATTCCAGTAAGTTAAAATTACAAACACCGTTTCAAATAACAAACAGCCGACGCGAGAATGCCCCTTGCCTCCCCGCTCTCCCCGCCGCCGCCCGCCTTTCCCCGGCAGACGCACCCGGCCGTCGCCACGGCCGCCGAGGCCCTGAGCCGACGCCTCGGCCTGCCCCCGGCCCTCCCCCGCGACACCCCCGGCCCGGGCCTCAACATAGACGTGGCGGACGGTCCGTGGAAGCTCGCGCCCTCGCCCGCTCCTCAGGCATCCGACTGGATGTGGGTCCGTCTCGGCGAGGAGGAGCGCGTCCTCACGGCTTCCTCCCCCGCCCTGCTCTACGCGCTGGTGCACCTGCTGGCCGACGGCCTGCTTGCCCGGCCCGGAGCGACCCTCTCCGACGGCATTCTGATCGAGCCGAGCTTCCCCTTCCAGCGCCCCCTCTTCGACACCGTGCTGACCCAGGTGGCCCGCACCTCGCGGGGGTTCGACCCGGAGGCGTACGTCGAGCGCCTGGCCCGAACCGGCTTCACCCACCTCGAAGTCAATGGGCTGGCCTTCCACGTCCCGTTCGAGTTCGGCGTACCGACCGAGTTCTACAGCCCCTTCTACACCTACTGTCCGGGGCTGCACCACTTCGTCGACAGCCCGCTGACGCGGGGGCTTTACCCGCCCGCCTATCTGCAGGCCAACCTGAACCGGCTCCGCAGGCTGGCGGCCCTGGGGCAGGCGTACGGCCTCCGGCCCGGGCTGCTCTGCTTCGAGCCGCGCAGCCTGCCCGAGCACTTCTTCCGGCGCCATCCGACCCTGCGGGGCGCCCGCATCGACCACCCGTTCCGCTCGCACCTGCCCCGCTACACGCTGGCGCAGGATCATCCCGTCGTCCGGGATCACTATCGCCACCTGATGCGCAGCCTGATGGAAGCCGTGCCGGAGCTGGACTACCTCTCCATCTGGACCAACGACAGCGGCGCCGGCTTCGAACACACCGCCTCGCTCTACGTGGGCCGCAACGGCGGCCCCTACTTGATCCGCGAATGGCGGGACCACGCGCAAATCGCGGAGGCGGCGGCGCAGAGCGCACTGCGCTGGCTCCGCCTCATGCGCGAGACGAGCGCCGAGATCAACCCCGGCTTCGAAGTGCTGTTGCGGATCGAACCGTTCAAGCAGGAGCAGGACGTCATCATGGCCGGCCTGGGCGACGGCCTCGGCATCGAGGCCCCCTCTCTCATGGTGCGCGGCTACGATCTGCCTTACCATCACCCCCACTATCCCGAGCAGTCCTGTATGGCCGGGTCCATCTTTCACACCGCCTTCGACCCGCGCGAGAAAACCCTGCTCGAAGCGCACCGGGCGCGCGGCATCGAACCGAAAATCAGCTATTCGGCGGGGTCGTCCTTTAACATGGAGCCCCTGCTGGGCATCCCGCATCCCCGGCTGCTCCACCGGAAGCTGACGGCGCTGCGCGAGACGGGCTTCAGGGCCGTGAGCGCCTTCGGCGGCCTGCTGCATCTCGAAAAAACTCCCTTCTGGCCCCACCCCGGCGTCATCCGCGCGGCACAGTTCACCCCCGAACGACCCGCCGACGCCGTGCTGGCGAACCTGGCCGAGCGATGGGCCGGACCCGCCGACGCCGGGGCGCTCGTCACCGCCTGGGACGCCGTAGAAGAGGCCGTCCAATACTTCCCGGTCGTGCCGCTCTACAGCCACTTCGGCTTTGTCTGGCTGCGGACGTGGGTGCGCCCGCTCGTCCCCAACCTGGAGGCCATTCCGGCCGAGGACCGGCGCTATTACGAGGACTTCATGGTCAGCACGGCCAACAACCCGAACATCAACGACCTGGGGCGGGACGTGCTCTTCGAGCTCATCAGTGAGGAGAGCGGCCGGCGCATGGCCGAACAGTTCGACCGGAACGCCCTGCCCCGCCTGGCCGCCGCGCTGGATCGGCTGGAGGCGCACGTTTCGGGCGCCGCCACGCCCGAGGCTCGCGCCGTGTTCACTGACCTTCGGGACCGCGTTCGGGCGCTACAATGCTGGGCGACGACCCAGCGCAACACCTGCGCCTGGGTGGCCGGCGTCTACGGATACCGCCGCGCCGACACCGAAGAGGAGCGCCGGCGACATCGGGACTATCTTCAGTCCATGATCGACCTCGAATACGAAAGCACCCGGCGCCTGCTCGACCTGTGGGAACACAGCGACACCGAATTCATGCTGGTTTCCGACGTCGGCGAGACCAGCTTTGTCTATGGCGAGAATTTCGGGGAACTGCTGCGGCGCAAGCTCGCCCTCACCGAAGCGTATCGGCATCACGAGCCGTACATTGACGAGACGTTGATCTGGCGGCTGCCCTGACCACATTCCCGGATCTACCGATGACCGCACCCTCTCCTTCCAACGGTCCTCCGTGGGGGTTCTTTGAGCGCCTTCGTCCCGACCGGATCGAGGCGATCCGGGCGACCCGGCCGGTGGCGTACGTGCCCTGGGGGGCGCTGGAATGGCACAGCTACCATGCTCCCATAGGGCTCGACGGGCTGATGGCGCACGGGCTGGCTTCGGCGCTGGCCCGCGTCTGCGGCGGCGTCGTCCTCCCGCCCGTCTATGCCGGCGCCGACACCATCAAGCCGTTCAAAGGCTTCCGTCACACGCTCGAGCACGCGCCGGAGACCATCGAGCGGCTCTGCGGCGAATACCTCGCCCAGCTCGACGACGAAGGCTTCCGTGTGCTGGTGGTCGTCAGCGGGCACAGCGCCGACGGACACCTCGCCGCGCTCCGGGCCGCCGTCGACGCGTTTACGGCGCGGGCGGGCCCACGGGCGCTCCTGGTGGCGGCCTTCGACCCGGTGTGCGACGCGTACCCGCCCGACCACGCCGCTCACGGCGAGACCTCACTCCAGCTCCTGTTCACTCCCGAGCTCGTCGACCTGGGCCGGATCCCCGACGGGCCGCCGCCCACCCTCGATGCCGACGGCGTCTGGGGCGCGGACCCGCGAACGGCCTCGGCCGAAGACGGCGCCGCCATCCTCGATCTGTTCGTACACCGCACCCATCGTCTCCTTCAACCCCTTTTCGATCGTTATCTCCCATGAACGACCGCCTCCTGGGCCGCACCGGCCTGCGCTGCAGCGAAATCGGCCTCGGCACCTGGGCCTTTGCCGCCCGGATCTACGGCGACGTCCCCGCCCGCGACGCGCTGGATACGGTGCGTGCCGCGCTCGACCTCGGCGTCACCTTCTTCGACACCGCTCCGCTCTACGGCACACCCTCGAAGGACGGCGTCGCCGAGACGCTTCTCGGTCGCGCCCTCGGCCCCGACCGTTTGCGTGTGCTGATCTCGTCGAAGTTCGGCCGGTATGCCACCGAAGGGGCCGCCCCGCACTTTCACGCCCGGCGCGCCCGCGCCTCCGTCGAGGGCAGCCTGAAGCGCCTCGGAACCGACCACCTCGACGTCCTCTTTTTCCATTCCCCTTTCAGCCCGGATGAAATCCACGACGACGTCTGGGAGGAACTGGACCGGTTGCGGCAGGAGGGCAAGATTCGCTTCGTCGGCCACTCCATCTCGAGGTTTCAGGATACCGAGACGATGGCCCGTAGCTGGGCCGCCGAGCGGCGGATCGACGTCGTGCAGGTGGTCTACAGCCTGATGAACCGTGAAGCGGCGGCGCTCATCGACGACCTCGGCGCGGACGGCATCGGGATCGTGGCGCGGGAATCGCTGGCGAACGGGTTCCTCTCCGGCCGGATCACGCGGGATACCGTCTTCCCTCCGGGCCACCTCAACGCCCGCTACCCGCGCGCCGAGATCGAGGCCCGGGCCGACTATGCCGACCGGCTGCGCTTCCTCGTCCGCGACCCGGTAAAGACGCTCCCGCAGGCCGCCTACCGGTGGGTGCTGGACAACCCGCAGGTGTCGGTGGCGCTCAGCGGCGCCCGCAACGTGGCGGAGCTGCGGGACGTCGTCGCCGCCGCCGCGATGCCGCCGTTCATGCCTGCCGAGCAGGCCCGTGCCGAAGCCCTCCACACCCGCGATTTTCAGGCCGCCTGACGTCCGGATCGCCGGCCTCCCCTCTTCCCTTTGCACCCCGGCTCACGCAACATGAACGTCGCCCTCTTCGTGCCCTGCTACATCGACCAGTTCTACCCTCGCGTCGCCGTGGCCACGATGCGCCTGCTCGAACGGCTCGGCTGTACGGTGCGCTTTCCGAAGGGACAGACGTGCTGCGGCCAGCCGATGGCCAACGCCGGCTTCGAGGACGCCGCCCGGCCCGCCGCCCGGCACTTCGCAGAAACGTTCGCGGGTTGCGACTACGTGGTGGCCCCGTCGGGGAGCTGCGTGCTGCACGTGCGCGAGCACCTGGACCTGGCCGGCGACACGGCGGCGGTCCGTCACCTCCGGGAACGCACCTTCGAGCTGTGCCGCTTCCTCGACCGCTTCCTCGACCTCGACCGGCTCGACGTGTCCTTCCCGCACCGCGTCGGGTACCACGCCGCCTGCCACGGCCTGCGGCCGGGTCGCGCCGGCGAGCGCATGGCGCCCGGCGTCGACGTGGTGCGCGGCCTGCTCGGCCGCGTCGCCGGCCTCACCCTCGTCGCGCTCGACCGGGCGGAGGAGTGCTGCGGCTTCGGCGGCGCTTTCGCCGTCACCGAAGAGGCCGTCTCGGTCCGGATGGGCCGCGACCGCCTCCGCGACCACCTGGCCCACGGCGCCGAGGTCATCACCAGCACGGATATGTCCTGCCTGATGCACCTGGAAGGGCTGGCCCGTCGCCAGGGCGCCCCGGTGCGCTTCCTCCACGTCGCTGAAATCCTGAACGGAAACCGATGAAGCCGCCCCCTGCCTCGACGGATCATGCCGCCGCTGCCTCGGCCTTCCTTGCCGACGAAGCCCGTGCCGGATGGCACGACCGCGCCCTGTGGCTCGTCCGACGGAAACGCGACCGGGCGGCCGCCGCCGTACCGGAATGGGAGACCCTCCGCACGCTGGCTTCCGCCGTCAAGGCCCACACCCTGAGCCGTCTCGACGACTACTTGCTTCAGTTCGAGGCACAGGCCCGGGCCAACGGCTTCGTCGTTCACTGGGCCGAAAACGCCGACGTCCACAACGCGCTCGTCTACGACCTTCTATGCCGGCACGGAGCGCAGCGCATCGTCAAGAGCAAGTCGATGTTGACGGAAGAATGCGGGCTCAACCCGTATCTCGAAGCGCGGGGCATCGAGGTGGTGGATACCGACCTGGGCGAGCGCATCGTACAGCTCAGTGGCGAGCCGCCGAGTCACCTCGTCATGCCGGCCATCCACCGGAAGAAGGAGGAGATCGGGGCGCTGTTTCACGCGCAGATGGGCACGCCGGAGGGCCTGAGCGACCCCGCGGCCCTCACCGCCGCCGCCCGGACCGACCTCCGCGCCCGCTTTTTCCGGGCCGACGCCGCCCTGACGGGCGTCAACTTCGCCGTAGCCGAGACGGGCGGCTTCGTTGTCTGCACCAACGAGGGCAATGCCGACCTGGGCGTGCATCTGGCCCCGCTCCACATCGCCTCGATGGGGCTCGAAAAAATCATCCCGAAGGCCGAACATCTGGGCATCTTCCTCCGGCTGCTGGCCCGGAGCGCCACCGGGCAGGCCCTTACCGTCTACACCTCGCATTTCCACCGCCCGGCTCCCGGGCAGGCGGTGCATCTGGTGCTGGTAGACAACGGCCGCACCGCGCACCTGGGCCGCGAGGGCTTCCGGGACGCGCTCAAATGCATCCGCTGCGGGGCCTGCCTGAACACCTGTCCCGTCTACCGGCGCAGCGGCGGGCACAGCTACGGGGCCGTCATCCCCGGCCCCATCGGCGCCGTCCTGATGCCGGGCGTCGACCCGGAGCGCTACGCCTCGCTCCCTTTCGCCTCCACGCTCTGCGGCTCCTGCACCGACGTGTGCCCGGTCCGGATCGACCTCCACGGGCAACTCTACCGGTGGCGGCAGGTCCTCGGCCGCAGAGGCCGGGGGGGAGCGTCAAAGAAGTGGCGAATGCGGCTGGCCGGCGCTGTGCTGAGCCGCCCCCGTCTCTACCGGATGGCGGGGGCGACCCTGCGCTTCCTCCTCAGATGGCTGCCCCGACGCGCCCTGGGCCCGTGGGGTCGCCACCGGGAATGGCCCGACCCGCCGGCGGAACGCTTCGGCACGTGGTACGAAAAACAGCGGAGGAGATCATGAGCCGCGAACGCATCCTCAAACGCATCCAACGGAACCGGCCGCCGGCCGTCGCGCTGCCGGACGTGCCCGCCTTTGCGCCTCCCTCCGGCGCGCGCAGGGCCCGCTTCATCGCGGCGGTGGAGGAGGCCGCCGGCGCCGTCGTCCCGCTCGAGGGCGACGTGGGCGCGTGGGTGCAGCGGGCCTGCCCGGATGCGCGCGGTGTGGCCGCCCGGCTGGACGAAGCCGTCCCGGGCGCCTGGCGGCCCGGGCCCGACACCCCGCCCGAGGCCCTGGCCGGCCTGGACCTGTTTCTCTGTAAGGGGACGCTCGGCGTGGCCGAGAACGGCGCCGTATGGGTCGGTGAAGCGGCGGCCGGGCGCCGCGCCGCCCTCTTCCTGCCCGAGCACGTGGTCCTCGTCCTGCCGTGCACCGCGCTGGTAGACACGATGCACGAGGCCTATCGCAGGCTCGACGTGCGCGCAGCCGGCTTCGGCGTCTTCATCGCCGGCCCTTCGAAGACGGCGGACATCGCGCAGGCGCTCGTCATCGGGGCGCACGGCCCGCGCCGCCTCACCGTGCTGCTCCGCTGACGCGCATCCGTTGATCCTGCCTCGACGTTGCTCTCCCAACCCTTACTTTCCTGTCCCATCCCCCCAACCTCACCCACTGCTTCGTATGAAAATCGTCACCTTCGGCGAGATCATGCTTCGTCTGTCTCCGCCCGGCTTCGCGCGTCTCGTCCAGGCCCCCCGGTTCGACGTCACCTTTGGCGGGGGCGAAGCCAACGTGGCCGCTTCGCTGGCCGCCTACGGCCTGGAGAGCCACTTTCTGACCAAGCTGCCCCGCCACGAGATCGGCCAGGCAGCGCTCAACCACCTCCGGCGCTACGGCGTGCATACCGATGCCGTGGTGCGCGGCGGCGACCGGCTGGGTATCTATTTCCTGGAAAACGGCGCCGGCCAGCGACCCTCGAAGGTCCTCTATGACCGTGCCGGCAGCGCCGTCACCACCCTGTCCCCCGGGGAGGTCGACTTCGACGCGCTCTTTGAGGGGGCCTGCTGGTTTCACTGGACGGGCATCACCCCCGCGCTGGGCGAACAACCCCGCCGCACCCTGCGGGCCGCCTGCGAAGCCGCCCGCCGCCATGGCGCCCGGATCAGTTGCGACCTCAACTACCGCTCAAAACTCTGGTCCGTGGCGGAAGCCCGCGCCGTCATGCAACCGCTCATGGGATGCGTGGACGTCTGCATCGCCAATGAAGAGGACGCCGAGAAGAGCCTGGGGCTGACGGCCGACGGCGCCGACGTAGCGCACGGACGCCTGGAGGAAGCAGGCTATGCCGACCTGGCGCGCCGGCTCAGAGAAACGTACGGCTTCCGGACGGTGGCCATCACCCTGCGCGAGAGCTTCTCCGCCTCGCACAACGGCTGGAGCGCTCTGATGCTCGACGACCGCGACTGTTCTGCTCCGTACCGTTCCCGACGCTATGAAATCACCCTCGTGGACCGCGTCGGCGGCGGCGACGCATTCGCGGGCGGCCTCATCTACGGCCTGCTCACCAAGCGCAATACCCGCGACGCCCTGGAGTTCGCCGTGGCGGCTTCCTGCTTGAAACAAACCATACCGGGCGACTTCAACCTGGTGTCCGCCGAGGAGGTGGAGCGCCTGACGGCCGGCGGCGGGTCCGGGCGGGTGGAGCGATGACCGGTGAACGGCGCAACCGTCGCCCGTGAGTTGCCGGAGACAGGTCTGTTCTTTGGCCTTGTCGGCACGCGCGTGCGGCCCCACGCCGTCACCTGGAAACCAACGGCGACACCGACGATCACGATGAGCACTTCGAGGGCGACGGCGAACCAGTTCTTCGCACCACCGCCGCAACCATTCGACTGAGGACCGTGTGCGCTCGTCCCGGCCGCGCTGCCGAGGGCTCCCCTCCTGACCCCGCGATATGTTCATTGGTCCCGGTCATTCGCCAGAAGCTATGGGAACCGCCCGTCGGTATCGATCGGTCGCAATCCGCTATGGTGACCTTTCCACAAGTTAATAAAACGCTTAGGGCGGAGCAATGCCGGAACCGTCGAGCACGTTGTCGGCTGCCTTGCGTTGTGATACGCGCTCTCCCAATCAGGGAATACTTAGAGGATCAGCCGGATAGCATTTCTTTTTTGGAAGTCGAAGAGATAGATACGATCAAAGCTCGACTGGTAAGTATGCTCCAACGCTTTCCCTGAAACGTCGAAGAGCGTCGATGGGAGATAACCGTAGACTACGATTAATAACCAGACTTCATCGCAGCGCTCACGATACTTAAGGATCTTGCTATTCTTACACCCTATCCTTTCCTGGATAATACCAGAAGTTATATCCGGCATCCAACCGGCCATTATAGGTCCCCAAACTGGATCTTGCAGGCTATCGTATCGGAAGATAGTCACGGAAGAAAATTCCGGAGGCAAGTGGCTCTTGTCATTCCAGGTTTGCCTAATCTTTGTTGACTCCTGATTAGGAGGCATTTTCGTCTGAACGATGTTAGCAAGATCTGTAGCAAGCGGCCCAACCTTCGCTTTGTTAAGCCGTGCTCCGCTTGTGAGGTTCAGCCAAACAAGAGCAGGTCTGCCACCTTGATCCCTGTGTATTTCCTTCGCGCGAAGGAGGATTTGGTGAACGTATGTTTCTGTGGCTTGCAAGGAACCACCATCCTTTCGGGGCTCATGATACACCTCAGTGTGCTCGATGCCGACGATTCCAGTTGCTGATTGAACCAGGAAGTCGGGGCATTCTACATCAAGCGTGATCTGGCCTTGGGGAAAATCTGGAAGGCTATCTTTGAACGCCAGCAAGTGGGCATATTCTTTCTTTTTCTGATCAGAGATTGTCATGGTACTTTAAGCGTACAACGGCTTGTGCATAACCGGCGCAGGGCTGCATGCCGATTTCCTTCAATTTAGCACCAGCGGTGACGCGGAGCAACTGCGGTCGTGAAAACGCCGACGAGCCCTGCGTCCGCGTTCATGCCGTGGTTATGTGCCCTCATTCACGTGCCCTGAAGACCAATGCTTTTTCCCCACCATCATAAAAGATGCGCAAGGTGTTTCCTTCAATCTCATAAGCAACGGTGGCTCGAAGGGCTTGTATAAAAGACATATATTTTGATCCTGAAGGCTCATTTATTTCAGTAGTCCATTGGATCTGAATTGACAGACTATCTGCTATTGCAAGCTGATACGTGCCTCTATACTGATTGGCTGCCTTTGGCCCTCCTGCTTTTTGATAGCTTCCTCCCTTTACCCGGCCATCCTCTTCAAAGACCAGCAGGATCCCCACACTGCCTGCATCGGACCCACCATCACCAACGTCCTCGAATGACACCAGATCCCACTCGGTGCCAATCAAGGGCACATCAGCAGTAGTCTTCAATGCCGTTTCCTCGTAGTCTACCAACTGACAAGATCCCAGCCCGAAGACCAAGATTCCGAGTCCGAGCTTCATGAACGTCTTCATAGCCTTGACCTCATTCTTTCTACAATGGAATGGACAACGCAAGCTAACACTCTCAAGCGCTCACTTGATCAGCGCCATCCGCTTCGTCTCAACAAAGGCTCCTGCTTGCAGCCGGTACAGGTAGACGCCACTCGGCAGGCGCGCCCCGTCGAAGACAACCTCGTGGTAGCCTGCCTTTACGATCCCCTCGACCAGACGAGCCATCTCCCGGCCCGTCACATCATAGACCACCAGCGAAACCAGCCTCGCTTCAGGAAGTGCGAAGCGGATCTGCGTCTGCGGGTTAAAGGGATTCGGGTGGTTCTGCGAGAGCGCGAAGACTGCGGGTAACGGCACCTCATCTGACACACCTCGTTTCTGGGGAAGATCTCCCCAGACGGAGGCCCAGTTCGTGTAGGCGGATTCCACCTCGTCGCTGCTTACGGCGCGCACCCGGTAAGAGAATTCGTCGTAGGCCTGGCTCTGCGCGGTGATGGTGATGCCAAAATCGGTGTACGAGGCGCCGGTCGGCGTGGCAATCGTGGAGCCGTAGGTGAAGCAGTTGCGATAATAGCTGGGGCAGCGGTAGACTTCGTAGTGGTCGACGTTGGAACTGGGGCTGGCCGTCCAGGTGAGATTGGGCGAGGCGTTCATTTGGCCGGCGTTGGTGATGACGAGATTACCGGGAGGTTCAGGAGGGAGAATGCCGTACTTTCCGTTGAGGGTTGTATTTCCTGTGCTGCTGGGATCAAGCCAATCCTTCAAGCGGGTCGAAGCACTGCTGCCATTATCCCATGATTTGTGAAACGCTCCGTAATAAGTACCTTTATCTGGATCGCAGGCATCAAAACCATCGCCCGCATGATCTTGTCCAATTATTCTGCTGTTTTGGTCAAAGAGAGGTGAGCCTGAAGAACCACCTTCAGTTGTCCCTTCGTCCCAATCGTCAACATACCAATGCGTGTTAGAGTCTCCAGTAATTGATGTAAGGGTTGGAGAATCACTATCAAGAGAGATTTTCTTCAAATCTCCCGCTGGATGATGTATTCCCACTACTGATGTAGGAGCCACAGTCGACCTGGACCATCCCGCATAATACGGATACGCATAGGGCGTCATCGAACTCAACTCCATCAGAGCAAAGTCAGAGGCCGCGTTTCCGGCACGAAATGTTGCCCCAGAGATCGATCGCCACGTACTAGGCTCACTGCTCGGGGTACACTGTGGACTATCATAGTTGAACCGGAAGATCCATGTCTCCGCATCATCAATCTCGGCTTGGGAAAGAGTCTGATTGCCATTAGTATCCGCACAATGAAACGCTGTCAAAAAGTAGGGAATGTTATCCTGATTGGTATTGTTAACCAATGCACCCGAACACCAGCGTGTTCCATCACTAAGAAGCACCATCGCTACAGCATGCTTTTCATCTTGCCACGCTGAACCCTGTGAGCAGTTCACGTTGATGTTGCACGAGGATGAGTCACCGGGGCCATTGAGGCCCGCTTGATCATCTCGTCCAAAAATGTCTCGGTAGGCGTGGGCGACTTTCGATACACGAAGCTGCCCTTCCCCACGCACCCACGACGGTTCGTAGTACTCCAGAATAATGACATCGCCCGGAACCGGAGCGGTCGAAAACTTTCCGTATGGCTTGTTGTTTGTCGCCGTGAACGCGCCCAAGACCGTGCTTCGATCTTCACTGTAGACGTAGAACGTCGCCCCATCGGGCAAATGGAACTCCGATAAGATCAAGGAAAGCGACTGCGCCCCAGGTGAGTTGATGCGCAAGCGCCAGAGACGATCCTTCGTCGCAAGCACCGTCCAACTTCCGGCATTGTCGAGACCAAGCCCAAGGTCGAGCGCTTTGGCGAAGCGCGGCGGTCGGGGTCTGGTCTGCTGCCGTTCCACGGCATCTTCTGCCAGAAGCGCCGCGACATCGACAGGCGGCAGCGTGACAGATGGAATTGGGCGTTCAAAGTTGCCGTTGAAGCTGAAAGGCTCTCCGCCCCAACTGATCTGTGCGCAGACTGGGGCGGCAAGGCCGGTAGTAAGCGCGATGAGTGTTAGGACCGTTACGTGTCTCATGATACGTCCTCCGAGAGGTTGTAGATGAGTGAGAACGCCTATGGTATATAGGCACATAACGACACGGGTAACTGGCTGGCTATGAAGCGCAGCGGATTTGCCAGTCCATGTTGACTCGATTGTTATACGTTTTCCTCAATAACATCATTTACCGCCTCACCAAATACCCTCATCCAATTTACGTTCTGCCTAGCTTCACTGAAGGAAATAGACCTCAATGAAGGCTGCTGGCGATTTGTCCTTATAAGATCAGCCTCATGCACAATCTGGTTTCGCCTCTGCGTGATTGAACGAAGCTGCTTAATCACATCTTCTTTTGGTGGTGTATTCGGCATTTTGTCGGCCACTTTACTCCAGAAATCTTTCACTCCCAACATCTGGGCTGCGGTCAGAACAGAGTCCGGAGTTTGAAATGTATAATCACGATGAAGTCTGTCTTGGATCGCTTTTTTTATAATATTTCCAGGGCGAGCTGTTGAATTCCTCCGCAAATGCTCAACTGCTTTTCTCGCATCCAATGCCGAAAGCGATATGCCCTTTAATTTCTTTGGTATTTTAGGCTATTTTCTTGAAAGCAACTTCCACGATTGCTTAACAACATGGTCATGAAGCATACGATCGAGCGCAGACACAGATGCAACTATCGCGCTTCGCAATAATTCTGTCAGATATTCATGCGCGAAGTGATGACGTTCGACGCCACACTCCTCTCTAAATACCAATAGGCTTTCCCTATCTTTTCCATCTATACGCACAATCTGATTGCCTGCTGGCCAATGCATCAATTGCTTAAATGCCCTTGCCCAGTCTTCTCTAACTGCACGTTTTCGTGTGTCGCAAATTAATTCGTACAAACGCAAAAGATGTTCAGCTCGTTCGAGGGCAGCATTGAATCCTGCTTTAGGTGTCATCGGTTTCTTCTACGTATAACGTCTGGCGATCAGCGGCGACGCGGAGCGTTGTCCGTTGTATCGCATGGTTCTTGGGCGAGGCGACCGCAAGTGGTCCGTGCTCAAGATCCATACGAAGCGCAGGACCCGGCACGCGTTCCCAGG
>JALSSK010000428.1 GCA_026984335.1 Rhodothermales bacterium | reverse complement strand
CCAGCTCGTCCCAGCGCGTTGTGTACCGGGGCGAGCGCCGTGCCTGCCGCATTGCCCAGGAGCGTCCCGTGCCCTCGGCGGCCAGGAAGAGCGCTCCCCGCCCGAAACGCCGGTTGACCCGGTCCATCACCTCCATGAGCCGCGCCTGCCGGCGGGGGTCGGAGGCGGCGAACAGGTCGCCCTGCACGCGATCTGCCGGCGAGAGGCCCATCAACAGCACCCCGGCCTTTCGGTACACGTATCCCGGCCTATAGGCGCGCTCCAGCCCCAGCTTCGCATACCGCACCAGCTCCGGCGCGAAAGCCGTCGGGCGAGGCAGGGTCAGCGTATACATGCCCGTGCGATGCGGCCCCTCGCCATGGTATTTCGTCGTCACGAAGACGCGGAGGATCGCCGCCGCGAGCCCTTCGCGCCGGAGCTTCGCCGCCGCCTGCGCGGCATCGTGCGCGACGGCCTCGCGAATCGGTTCGAGGCGCTCCAGCGGCGCGCCGAACGAGCGGCTGCACGTGACCGTCTTCCGTTCCACGGGCATTTCCTCGAAAGGGATGCAGGGGATCCCCCGCAGTTCGTGCACGGTGCGCAGGCCCTTCACGTTGAGGTGACGTCGCACCCACGGGTCGTCGGCGTCGCGGAGGTGACGCGCCGTGGGGAGGCCCGCCGCGCACAGCTTCGCCGCCCACCGCCGCCCGATGCCCCACACGTCCGCCACCGGAAGCTCGGCCAACAGGCCGTCCACGTCGTGCGCCGAGAGATCGAACACACCGCCCGCCGCCGCGCGCTTCTTCGCGAACCGGTTGGCTATCTTCGCCAGCGTCTTCGTCGGTCCCAGGCCGATGGAGGTCGGGATGCCGGTGTCGCGGAGCACCCGGCGGCGGAGGCCCGCCGCCTCGTCCGGGGCGTGCAGGCGCAGGAACGCCTCGTCGATGGAATACACCTCGACGTCCGGCGTCGCCTCGCCGAGCGTGAGCATCACCCGCTCCGACAGATCGCCGTAGAGCGCATAGTTCGACGAGAAGACGCGCACCCCGTGCCGCCGGGCGAGGTCGCGCACCTTGAAGAAGGGCGTCCCCATGGGGATGCCGAGTGCCTTGGCCTCCTCGCTTCGGGCGATCACACAGCCGTCGTTGTTCGAGAGCACCACCACCGGCACGCCGCGCAGGCGCGGGTCGAAGACACGCTCGCACGAGACGTAGAAATTGTTGCAATCGACGAGCGCGATCATGGCCTGAAGGTGCGAATGGCGTGCGTCACCACGCCCCAGTGCGCAACGTCGTCGTCGCCGGGGCCGAGCGCCGGATAGCCGTCGCGGTCGGAGACGAGCACGCGCCGCCCGTCCATGGAGACGAGCCGCTTGACGGCCACCTCTCCGCCGGCGGCGACGATGACGAGATCCCGGTTCCCCGGCTCCAGCGAACGATCCACCACCAGCAGATCGCCGTGATGCAAGGTCGGAAGCATCGAGCGTCCCTGTACCCGGACGAAGAACGTAGCCGCCGGATGCCGGACGAGATATTCGTTCAGATCCAGCTTGCGGTCGAGGTGATCATCCGCCGGAGAAGGAAAGCCGGCGTGAACGAGCGAAAGGTACAGCGGCAGTTCCCACTTCGTGAAGGAAGACGCCATGCGCGTGGTGCGTATTTCGTATTTCGTAACCGGGGGCGCATCCGAGGGATGACGGGCCTGAAAATATCACCTTTCATGCTTCCGCACAATTTTTGCACATATGTAAAATCACAAAAGGTTCGTCGCGGCGCAGACGCCGGGGGGATCCCGCCGGTCGAAGC